>NZ_JBEPDB010000044.1:0-68556 GCF_040300025.1 Dactylosporangium sp. NPDC000555
CGGCCGGTCAGGCGCGGCCGGTCAGGCGCGGCCGGTCAGGCGCGGCCGGTCAGGCGCGGCCGGTCAGGCGCGGCCGGTCAGGCGCGGCCGGATAAGCGGCCGCGAGGCCCGGCGAGACCCCGCGGCCGCGGCTCCGCGATGACGCCGCCGAGCGGAACGCGCCTGTGCACGTTCCGCTCGGCGACCACCGTCCGCATCGCCCCGTTTCCCCCGTCCTCGACGCGGACGCTGCCACCAGCCAATCGGTTGCATGCCAGGCATGCGACCGCCCCCCGGTCCCCCAACGCCCTGTGGCTGGTGGGTCCAGATCAGCGTATCTAGACGTCTAGGTCAGCGCAATTGTTGATTTGCGGAAATGTGGTTTAGCCTTGCCGCGTGCGGGGCCGTCTCTTCCCAGTGGCCGATGATTGGTACGAATGGCGCCAGGACGAGCCGTCGCTGGCCGGGACCGTGCTGGTGCGGGTCGGCGTCGGGGTGGGCGGCCGGCTGGTGCTGACCGGCCTGCGCATCGAGGGCACGCCGAGCGCCGATCTGTTGCGGGCCATCCCGGTCGGGCGCATCGAGGCCGCCGCCAACGCGCAGCTGGCCGCCGTGGAGGCCGGCCGCGACACGACTCCTGCCGTCAACACCCGGGCGAGGCCCGTCGCGCCGCCGGTCGCCGAGGACGTCGGGTGGGAGATGGTCGAGCCTTCGCTGGCTGTCACGCGCTCCGCGCCGCCCGAGACCTCGCGGCTGCGTGGGCGGCCCGACGTGTTCTATCGACAGGTCGCCGACGTGTATCTCACGTTCGCGCAGGCCTCGCCGCGGCCCGCCTGCGACCTCGCCGATCAGCACGGGGTGCCGGTGAGCACGGCGCACCGGTGGGTGAAGGAGGCCCGGCGACGCGGGTTCCTGCCGCCCGGGCGGCCCGGCAAGAGCGGCTGAGGCCGGGGTGCGGGCCACTTGTATGGTGAACGCGTGTCGATAGACGACGCGTTACGGGCGAAGGTGCATCGGCTGGTCACGGAGTACCTCTGCGGCCAAGAGGTGCCCGCTGACCTGGTGGCGGAGCCGGCGGCGATCCGCAGCGGCACGGCGGTGGTCTACCTGCGGCTGATCGCGAGCGAGCCGCCGCTGGTGCGCGTCTTCTCACCGCTGCTGCGGGGGCTGAGCCGGTCGCCGGAGCTGCTGGCCGAGCTCAACGACCTCAATGGGCGACTCAACTTCATCCGGCTGTTCTGGCGCGACGACTGCGTGTTCGCCGCGGCGGAGATGCTGGCCTCGACGCTGGACCCGATCGAGCTGAGCAACGCCTGCGACTGGGTGGCCGACACCGCCGACTACTATGACGAGCCGCTGCGCGACCAGTTCGGCGGGCAACTGGCGTTCGACCCTGCCGAGACGCAGAGCTAGGACACTTACACCCACCCGTGGCGCGTTCGGGCGTGGGGATGTACATCCTGACAATTACATCGGACCCGGATTATCGGCTCGGACCATAACAATACGGATATTTGCCGTAAATTCCCCTTCGGGCTCGCTCGCGCTTCGGTTGGCGGGCGAACCCCAGAACGGGGGAACCATGAATACTCAGCACAGAAGGGCACGGTCGATTCGCTGGGCCGCGGTGGCGATGCTTGCCACGTGCGGCGCGCTGGCCGTGCCGCAGGCGGGCTTCGCGGCGGTGGCGCAACCAACCGCGGACGGCACAGGGTCCGTCCACAGCGATTCGACCGGCCGCGACGACCGAACCGATCGCACCAACCGGGCCAAGCCCGGCAGCCAGACCGAGCTCGGGAGCCACGCCAAGGCCGGGAAGAAGAGCAACGCCGGGGATCAGACCAAGGCCGACAGCAAGGCCACGAGCCAGGCCAAGGCCGGCGGTCAAGGCAGGGCCGGCGACCAGGCGAAGGCCGACAGCCGGGCCGGCAAGGGTGCTGCGGGCGACCAGGACAGCACGCTCACGGCGGTCTCCGGCCGACACGGCTCGGACAAGGCACAGGGCTCGGACAAGACACAAAGCCAGGACAAGACACGCGGCTCGAGCAAAGCACAGGGCTCGGACAAGACACGCGGGTCGGACAAGACGCAAAGCCAGGACAAGGCACGCGGCCCGAGCAAGGCACACGACTCGGACAAGACACAAAGCCAGGACAAGGCACAGGACTCGGACAAGACGCAAGGCTCCGACAAGGCGCAAGGCTCGGACCAGGCGCAGGGTGTCGCGGGGGCGCTCGGAGTCGCCCCCCAGGCATCCATCGACCAGGCTGGCGTCGTACAGCAAGCGTGCATGGAGGGCATGGCCGTCGAGGTGAGCGCGGCCTGGTCCGACGCGACCATCGAGGACCATGAGGTCACCGCGCTCGTCGTCACGCTCAGCCGGCCCGACGTGTGCGGAGCGGTCAGTGGGGTCGATCTGGAGATCGAGTTGCCGGCGCCGCTGTATCGGGCGCAGGGTTCCCACACGGCGACGTGCAGCACGACGGCGATCAGCGCGCCGGCCGGGTCCAGCGAGCTCAGCGTCACAGGCGCCGGCATGGCGGACGAGGTCGAGAGTTGCACGATCTCGTTCCCGGTGCGGGCGGACAAGTCCGGGACGTATGAGCTGACGTCGGCGCACTTCACCGGCGTGAACGGGGCGATGGTGAACCAGACGCCCCAGACGCTGACCGTGACCACGGCGCCCGCGATGGTCGGGGCCGGCATCTCGCCCTCGACGATCGTCGCGCTCGGCGTCAGCCGGCTGTCTGTGCGCCTGGCGCGCACGGATGAGAACGCCTCCGCGGTTTCCAGCGGGCTGGGCTTCCGGGTAAACCTGCCGGAGGGCGTGACCATCGGGGCGGGCGACCGGATCAACAACTGCGGCGGCACGCTGACGGCGGCCACCGAAACGGGCTTCCTCACGCTCGCCGGCGCGTCGCTCACCGGATTCCCGGCCCACTGCGAGCTGTCCGTCCCCGTCACGAGCGCGATCGCGGGCCACTACGAGGTGGACAACACGTCCGTGGTCGACACGTCGGGCGTCGTGGCCAGGATCCAGTGCGCGGAGCGGGGGCGGGCCGAGGTCAGCTGTGGGGCGACGCTCGACGTGGAGGCGAAGGGCCAGACGGTCGACTTCACGCAACCGGCGAACTCGTCGGTATCCAAGCACACCGTGCCGCTCGTCGCGACGGCATCGTCGGGACTCCCGGTGACGTTCACCAGCTCGACGCCGTTGGTGTGCACCGTCTCGGGAGCCACCGCGACGCTGGTGGACGCCGGGACGTGCACGATCGCGGCGGATCAGGCGGGGGACCCGACGTACAGCGCGGCCACGCAGGTGACGCGCTCGTTTACGGTGAGCGGGGCGACCCCGCCGCCGACGTCGGTGGTGGCTACCGGCGGGCCGTCCTCGATCAGCGTGACCTGGCAGGCGCCCGGCGACCTGAGCGGCGTGACCGGGTACACCGCGATCGCGAACCCGGGGCCGGCGACCTGCTCGACGACCTCGGCCACGGCGACCACGTGCGTGATGGGCGGCACGGCTGGCGTGACGTACACGGTCACCGTCGTCACCAACAACCAGAGCGGTGACTCGGTGGCCTCGGGGCCCTCGAACGCTGCCACGCCGACGGCGCCGGCGATCCCGTCCACGCCACCGGACACCAACCTGACGCTGACGACCGACCAGGGGCTCATCACCACGGCCGAGCCGGGCCAGAACATCGTGGTGATCGGGACCGGCTTCATGCCGCACTCGACGGCGACCATCGTCATCTACTCGACGCCGATCGAGCTGGGCACGGTCGTCACGGATGGGCAGGGCAACTTCAGCAAGCCGGTGCGCGTGCCGCCGGACCTCGCCGCAGGCGGGCACGTGCTGGTGGCGACCGGGATCGGGCCGAACGGGCAGCCGCACAGCCTGAAGATGGCGATCACGGTGCAGGCTCAGGGCGGCGGCGGTAGTGGCGGCGGTGGCGGCGGCGGTGACCTCGCGGTGACCGGCGCGCCGATCGCGGCGCTGCTGCAGCTGGGCATGGCCGCGGTGTTCGGCGGCGGCACGCTGCTGCTGACCGGCCGCAAGCGCCGCCGCACCTAACCACCAAAGCGGCACGCTACTGCCCGACCGGCCGCAAGCACCGCCGCACCCGACCACCAAAGCGGCACGCTACTGCCGACCGGCCGCAAGCACCGCCGCACCCGACCACCAAAACCGATATATCCGAAATCTTCGAGAAAGAAGCACATCGTGACGGCCGGGCTCCGAAGGGCCCGGCCGTTCAGCAAGCAGGTCCTGCGAACCTCCCCGGCCAGTCGGTGCAGGCCAGCGAGAGGCGTCAGGCGGCGACGGCCGCTACCTGAGACTGCGGCGTTGTGGCCGGGGCCCCGCGCCACCTCTTGAACAGCATCAGCGACAGCGCGGCCGCCGCGATGGACAGCCCGCCCGCGATGTACCAGGCCAGGTCGTAGTTGCCGAGCCGGTCCCGCAGGATGCCGGTCGAGGTCGCCGCGATCGCCGCGCCGAACTGGTGCGACGCGAACACCCAGCCGAAGACGACGGGGCCGCTGACGCCGAAGTACTCGCGGCACAGTGCCACCGTCGGCGGGACCGTCGCCACCCAGTCCAGGCCGTAGAACAGGATGAAGACGAGCATGCTCGGGCGGACGGTGGCGGCGAACAGGACCGGCAGGATGAGCAGCGAGAGGCCACGGAGCGCGTAGTACCAGCCCAGCAGCACGCGGCTGTCCATTCGATCGGTCAGCCAGCCCGAGGCGATGGTCCCGACGATGTCGAAGAGGCCGATGAGGGCGAGCAGCGAAGCGGCGGTGGGCTCGGCCATGCCGTGGTCGTGCGCGGCCGGAATGAAGTGGGTCCCGATGAGGCCGTTGGTGGTCGCGCCGCAGATCGCGAAGCCGCCCGCCAGCAGCCAGAACGCCGGGGTGCGAGCGGCGGCGCGCAGGGCGCCGAGCGCGCGGCGGGCCGCGCCGGTGGTGGCCGCGGGAGGCGGGGTGACATCACCGTCCGCGCCGTAGGCGGTGACGCCGAGCTCGGACGGGTGGTCGCGCAGGCGCCAGAGCACCAGCGGTACCACCGCGAGGGCCGCACCCGCGACGGTCAATGCGGCCGAGCGCCAGCCGTGCTCCTCGGCGAGCAGCGCGAGAAGGGGCAGGAAGACGAGCTGGCCGGCCGCGCCGCCGGCGGTGAGCACGCCGGTGACCAGGCCGCGGCGCTTGACGAACCAGCGACTGGTGAGCGTGGCCACGAACGCGAGCGCCATCGAGCCGGTGCCGAGGCCGACGAGCACACCCCAGAGCGCGATGAGCTCCCAGCTGTGCCGCATGAACACGGTCAGGCCGCTGCCGGCGGAGACGAGCAGCAGCGCGTAGGCCACGACCCGCCGAATGCCGAAGCGCTCCATCAGGGCGGCCGCGAAGGGCGCGGTCAGGCCGAAGAGCAGCAGGTTGATCGACACGGCCAGCGAAATGGTCCCCAGCGACCAGCCGAACTCGTCGTGCAGCGGGTGGATCAGCACGCCCGGCGTCGCGCGGAAGCCCGCGGCGCCGACCAGGGCGACAAACGCTACGCCGGAGACCAGCCAGGCCGGGTGGAGTCGTTTCACATAAAACATTGCAGCGAATTCGGTACCCCGGGACGAGTGGCCCGACAGCCATAGTGCGCAAGAATCGAGCCATGACCGAGCAGCACCTCGTGGCCGTCGTGGCGCTCGACGGGGTCGTCCCGTTCGACCTCGGCACCCCGACACAGATCCTCGGCACCGCTCGCGACGAGCACGGCCACCGGAAGTACCGCGTCCAGATCTGCAGCCCCGGAGGCCGGCCCGTGGCCACGGAGTCCGGCTACCGGGTGGCGCCCGAACACGGGCTCGAGCTCATCGAGCGCGCCGACACCGTGATCGTGGCCGGCATCTCCTTCGGCGGCCCGGTGCAGGACGGCACCGTCGACCCGCTGGTGGCCGAGGCGCTGCGTGACGCGCACGCGCGCGGCGCCCGGGTGATGTCGATCTGCACCGGCGCGTTCGTGCTCGCCGCCGCGGGCCTGCTCGACGAGCGCCCGGCGACCACGCACTGGTGGTGGGCGGAGCGGTTCCAGGAGCTGTTTCCACAGGTCAAGCTCGACCGCGACGTGCTGTTCGTCGACGACGGCGACCTACTCACCAGCGCGGGCGTCGGGGCGGGCATCGACCTGTGCCTGCACGTCGTGCGCACGGACTTCGGCAGCGAGGTCGCCAACCGTGCGGCGCGGCGCAGCGTGGTCCCGCCGTACCGGGAGGGCGGCCAGGCGCAGTACATCGAGCGCCCCCTCCCCCGCCCGGCCGACGCGACCCTGTCCGCGACGCGCGCCTGGGCCATGCAACGACTGGACGCGCCGCTGTCGCTGCAGGAGATGGCCGGACACGCGAGCATGAGCGTGCGCACGTTCACCCGGCGCTTCCGCGAGGAGACCGGGGTGAGCCCGGCGCGCTGGCTGCTCCAGCAGCGGGTCGACCACGCCCGCGCCCTGCTGGAGAGCACCGACCTGCCGGTCGAGGTCGTCGCCCGCCGCTCGGGCCTGGGCACGGCCGCGGGGTTGCGCCAGCACCTGCAGAACACGATCGGGGTCGCTCCGAGTGCGTACCGCCGCACGTTCCGGGTTGTGCCGGAGGGCACCGACGGGCAGGCGGGGACGGGCGTCTGACTGGGTAAACGCAAAGGCGCCCCCGCCGGCTCGTGCCGGCGGGGGCGCTCCCCTATCCCCTTAGTAGAAGGTCACCAGGGCTGCGGAGCCGGGGGAGCCACGACCGGCGGGCGGTCGTCGCAGGTGATGGTGTTCGGCAGCTCCCACGGCGCCAGCCACGGGCCCGTGGTGCCGCCGCCGTCGTTGCCGCCCAGGTCGACCAGGGAGAACTCCGAGCCGGCCGGGGTGAAGTTGAACGAGCCGCAGTTGTTCACGCCCACCGCGCCCACGTTGCGGGCGTCGACGTTCTCGAAGGTCGCGGAGCCCGCGGCCCGGGCGCTGAGGACCGATGTGCCGGTGCCGTCGACCCTGATGTCCTTGAAGTGGACGTTCGTGATCTTGTACTGGTCCTTCACGGGCCAGTCGGTGACCAGCATGATCGCGTTGTAGGTGTTGTCGAGGAAGTGGTCGCCCACGACCTGGATGTTGGCGTCGATGTTGCGCTCGAGGGCGAAGAGCCAGATCGCGCCCAGGCCGATGTTCCAGTTGAGCTCGTAGGTCCCGGACCGGACCGTGGTGTTGTTCGCGATGTTGATCGTGCCGGCGAAGGGCTGCGAGCCGAAGCGGGTGCCCAGGTGCAGGGCGCTACCCTCGCGGATCGGGTCGGCGATCAGGTTGCCGGAGACCGTGATGTCCTTGCCGCCGTAGATCGCGATGCCGTTGGCCAGCGTCGGGGTCTGGATGGTGTTGCGGTCGAACTTGTTGTTCGCGTTGGACGTGGTCTCCGACCACATCGCCAGCGCGTCGTCGCCCGTGTTGCGGAAGAAGCTGTTCGACACGCTCGAGTTGGTGACACCGGTGTGGAAGTTCAGGCCGTCGGCGATCTGGTCGACGACCGTGGTGTTGGTGATCTTCATGTTGTTCATCGGGCCGTCGAACCACAAGCCCACCTTCGTGTGCTGGATGTACAGCCCGTCGATGGTGGAGTCCGACATCGCCCCGCCGATGCCGTTGACCTGGTCGGTGTCGATGCGCTCGCGCACGTCGCCGATGATCGAGAACCCGGAGAGGTGGACGTTGCGGCTGCCGCCGTCCTGGGCGTACTTGCCGTAGAAGCCGACCCCGGTGTGGATCGAGTTGTCGGGCAGGGGCTGGCTGAGGGCGACCTCACGGCCCTTGATGATCGTGTACCAGGAGCCGGCGCCCTCGATCGTCACGTCGTCGACGATGATGTGCCGGTTGACCTGGTACGTGCCCGGCGGCACGTAGACCTTGAGGCGCGCCCACTTGGCGAAGGCGATTGCCATGTCGAACGCGGCGGCCGAGTCGCGCTTGCCGGTCGGGTCGGCGCCGAAGAACAGCACGTTGGACGCCAGCAGGTTGACCTTCGGGGCGCCCACGAGCTCGGAGTCGAGCAGGTCGATCACGGTCCAGGCGGCGTTGCTGCCGGCCGGGACCTGGAGCCGGACCTTGTCGCCCGCCTTGTACGACTTGCCGAGCAGCAGCCGCTGCTCGTCGTAGAAGTGGAACGGGCGGAACGGCTTGGTGATCTGCGGCGCCGGCGTGGTGAAGGCCGGCACGCAGCCGCACTCCGTGATCCACCAGTCGGGGTGCAGCAGGCCCGCGTTGGGGTCGTTGGTGAACGGGTACTGGTTGTACAGCCAGGAGTACTGCGACGTCAGCGTCATCGTCTGCTTGGACTTGCCGTTGACCGTCACGTCGAGCGGCGCGGTGATGCCCCCGCCGTTGGGCGCGTCCGGGATGCTGTACCGCACGTTGATCGCGTTCGCCGCGCTCGGCAGCGTGAACTCGACATACTGCCCGGGCGTGAGCTTGACCGCCGACCGGCCGGACGCCTCAGCGGCCAGCGTGTACGCCGTGCGGTCCGGGCCGATGACCACCCCGTTGGTCTTGGCGTTCTCCGCCTCCTGCTCGGCGAAGTTGACGCTCGCGCCCCGGCCTGCGACGAGCGCGGGGTTGAGGGCCGCCCGCGTGACGATCGGCCCCGCCGCCCCTGCCGGCGCGGCGAGGGCGACGCTGCCGCCGGCGACGATGACCCCGAGGCCTACCGCGGCCGCGGCCGCCGCCGCGGACCACCGCGGCGGTGCTCCTGTGGTGCTCCGTGACATCGATTGACTCGTTTCTCTCGGAAAGCGGTCTCTCTGACGGACGAACGCACCGGTCGCATCGAGGTGGGCGGACGTCGAGCGGGGTGATGGGGTGTGCACCTCGGACGCTCGAGGCGGGGGGCGGACGCCGTGAGTGAGGTGACAGTAGGGCCGCCGTACCCCATTACACAAGGGCCCGCGAAATATTTGCGTAACGTTGCGCCATTCTTGCACAGCAAGGCGCGCTGGATTGCAGCGCGATGTCCCAAATGGACGGTGCGGGCGTTATGCGGCAGCGGCCGCGGCGACGATGGCCGCGCAGATGCGCCCGAGGTCGTCGTCGCCGGTGACGTACGGCGGCATCGTGTACACGAGATCGCGGAACGGCCGCAGCCAGACCCCGTGCTCGATCGCGGCCGTCGTGGCCGCGGCCAGGTCGACCTCGTGGTCGACCTGCACCACGCCGATCGCGCCGAGCACGCGCACGTCGCGGACCCCGGCGACCTCGCGGGCGGGCGCGAGGCCGTCGATCAGGCCGGTCTCGATGCGCTTCACCGCGCCGGCCCAGTCGCCCGAGAGCAGCAGCTCGATCGAGGCGTTGGCCACCGCCGAGGCGAGCGGGTTGCCCATGAACGTCGGACCGTGGGCCAGCACCGGCGTCTCGCCGCGGCTGATGCCCCGCGCCACCCGGGGGACGCACAGGGTCGCGCCCATCGAGAGGTACCCCCCGGTCATCGCCTTGCCGATGCACATCACGTCGGGCGTGACGCCCGCGTGGCCGGCCGCGAACAGCGCGCCGGTGCGGCCGAAGCCGGTCGCGATCTCGTCGAAGACGAGCAGGACGTCGTGCTCGTCGGCGAGCTCGCGCAGCGCGGTGAGGTATTGAGGGCTGTGGAAGCGCATGCCGCCCGCGCCCTGCACGACCGGCTCGACGATGATCCCGGCGATCTCGTCGCGCTGCCGGCGCAGGGTCTCGTCCAGCCCGGCGACGTAGGCGGGGTCGTACTCCACCGGCGGCATGGGCACGAAGACCTGCTCGGGCAGCACGCCGCGCCACAGGCTGTGCATCCCGCCGTCGGGGTCGGTCACCGACATCGGGTGGAACGTGTCGCCGTGGTAGCCGCCGCGCCAGGTCAGCATCCGGCGCTTCCCGGGGCGGCCGAGCGACCGGTGGTACTGCAGGCACATCTTGACCGCGACCTCGACCGCCACGGACCCGGAGTCGCAGAAGAACACGTGCCGCAGCGGGTCGGGCGTGATGTCCACGAGGGTCTTGGCCAGCCGGACGGCCGGCTCGTGCGTCAGCCCGCCGAACATGACGTGGCTCATCCGGCCGAGCTGGTCGCGCACGGCGGCGTCGAGGACCGGGTGGGCGTACCCGTGGATCGCCGCCCACCACGAGGACATCCCGTCGACGAGCTCCTCGCCGCCGGCGAGGGTCAGCCGCACGCCCGACGCCGACGAGACCACCAGCGGGCGCTGGGTCGCCGGCATCGGCGCATACGGGTGCCAGACGTGCTCGCGGTCGAGCGCGACCAGCTCGTCGGGGTCCATGGACCCCATGGGCGCCAAAGCCTCCAAAGCCACGGACCGACGATATGCCGTGCCCGCGGGCGGGCCGCGGGTCAGCCCTGGGGCTGGGTGATGTTCACCATCCACTGGATGCCGAACTGGTCGACGCAGGAGCCGAACTCGTCGCCCCACATCTGCTTCTCCAGCGGGATGGAGACCTTGCCGCCGGTGGAGAGCCGCTGCCAGTAGCCGCGCAGCTCGACGCCGTCGTCACCGCTGAGGCTGATCGTGATGTTGTCGCCCGGGGTGACCGTCATGTTCGGCGGCGTGTCCGACGCCATGAGCGTGTAGCCGCCGGGCGTCACCAGCATCGCGTGCATGATCTGGTCGGCGAGGCTCGCGTCGTCCGAGCCGTACTCGCCGAACGTGTTCATGTGCAGTTCGCCACCGAAGACGTTCTGGTAGAACTCCATCGCCTGTCGGGCGTTGCCCCGGAAACTGATGTACGGGTTGAGCCTCGATGTCACAGCAAACTCCCTTGGTCGTGTGACGTGCGATACCCGCAGCCTAGGGCTCCACACGTAGCCGGCCGGGCCCAATCGCTCAGCCGGGGCTCTGGGCGGCCAGCGCGTCGCCGAGCGGGGTGCGCCGGTAGAGCACCGAGCGCCCGGCCCGGGCCGGGCGCACCAGGCCCGCCCGGCGCAGGATCGCGAGGTGGTCGCCGACGGCGCCGACGGCCAGGCCCAGCCGGGCCGCGAGCTGCGTCGTGCTCGCCGGGGCCTCCAGTGCCACGAGGAGCCGGGCCCGCGAGCGGCCGACGAGCTCGGCGAGCGCGCCGCCGCCGGTGGGCGCCTCCCACAGGGCGGCCACGCCGCGAGCCGGGTAGACGAGCGCGCGCCGCCACGGCGGGTCGGCGAACGCGCCCACGCCCGGCCAGATCAGCGCGGACGGCACCAGCAGCAGGCCCGTGCCGTCGGAGGGGACCGTGCGCGCCCCGGCGGAGCGGTCGCCCAACTCGATCGCGCCGTCGTGCCAGCGCACGTCGCGGTGCAGTCCGTTGAACGCGGCCGCCCAGCCGCCCTCGCCGAGCCGGCCGGCGCGGTGCACGACGTCGCTCTCGCAGATCGCGCGCAGCTGCGGCCAGTCGGGGGCGAGCAGCGCCAGCCACGCCGACTCGAGCGCGGCGGCCAGCCGGTCGACGACGTCGGCGGAGCGGAGCACGCGAAGTACCGAATCCGGGATCTTGGGACCCTGGGCCAGGGCCTGCGCGATCTCCCGGCGCGCCACCGGCAGCGGCGTCTCGCGCACCACGGCGAGGTCGGCCTCCCACGTCTGCTGCATGCCGGGCGGCGGCGGCCCGATGAAGTCGGCACCGTAATGGGCGGTGTGCAACGCCACGACGGCGTCGAGGTCGGTCTCGGCGCACAGCCGCTCGTACGTGGGGCGCAGCCGCGCGAACGGGCCCGGCGGCGCCAGGCCGGCGAGCTTGCGCAGCAGGGCGCCGAGCTCGAACAGCGGCGAGACGCCGAAGCGCGTGTGCAGCAGGTCGGCGGCGTCGACCTCCAGCCGGAGCATGTCCCCGACCTTACGTCCAGGGACGAAAACCTAACCCGGACGTCGTACCTCCCGGAGCCTGACGGCATGACGACGTACACGGCGGTGCTGCGTAACGGCACGTTCCGGGTCCTGCTCGGCACCCGCACGCTGAACATCATCGCGGGCACGCTGCGGCTCATCGCGCTCTCGCTGCTCGTCTACGCCACGACCGGCTCGCCGGCACTGGCCGCGCTCGCCTACGGCATCGGGTTTCTGCCGCAGCTGCTGGGCGCCGGGCTGTTCGGGGCGCTCGCCGACCGGGTCCGCCCACGGCGCCTGATCGTGCTCGGCTACCTCGCCGAGGCGGGCGCCACGGTGCTGCTCGCCGCGGTGCCGCTGCCGGTGTGGGGATGCCTGGCGCTGGTCGCCACGGTGGCGCTGCTGACCCCGATCTTCGCCGGGGCGCAGAACTCGCTGATCGCCGAGGCGCTCGCCGGCGACACGTACGTGCTGGGCCGCTCCCTGGCCAACATGGCCTCGTCGCTGGCCCAGCTCGCCGGCATGGCCGGCGCGGGGCTCGCGGTCGCCGCGCTCGGCGGCCGGCGGGCGATGCTGCTCGCCGCGCTCGGCCACGCCGTCGCGGCGGCCTGGACCCGCCTCGGCCTCGCCAACACGCCCGCGGTCTCGCGGGTCCGGGGCGGGCTGGCCGCGGCGAGCTGGCGGGGCAACCTCGAACTGCTACGCGACCGGACGATCCGCCGCCTGCTGCTCATCCAGTGGCTGCCGCCCGCGTTCATCACCGGGGCCGAAGCGCTCATGGTCCCGTACGCGGCCGGGCGCGGCTTCCCCATCGGCGTGGCCGGCTGGCTGCTGGCCGCGGTCCCGGTCGGGATGATCGCCGGCGACCTCGTGGTCGCCCGCCTGGTCCGCCCGGCGTGGCGGGAACGGCTGGTGCCGATCCTGATCGCGCTGATGGGGCTGCCGTGCCTGGCCTTCGCCGCCCCGGTGCCGTGGCTGCCGCTCGCCGCCGCACTGGTCGTGGTCGGCGCCGGGTTCGCGTACAGCCTCGGCGTGCAGGAGGCGTTCCGCGACGCGCTGCCGGCCGGCGGCCGCGGGCAGGCGTTCGGGCTGCTCACCACCGGGCTGATGACCGCGCAGGGGCTACTGCCCGCCCTGGCCGGCCTCCTGGCCGAGGCGCTGCCCGCCGGCGCGGTCATCGGCCTGCTCGGCGCCGCGACGCTGCTCAGCGCGCTCGGTGCGGCCCCAGGGCTGGTACGCCGACAGGATCGTGGCGAACACCGGCGGGCCGCTGAAGACCGCGGGCGCGATGACCGGGTCAGGCCGCTCCCGATGGGGTAGCGGCCCGAAATCGCGGCACATGGGGCGTATTCCGGTCCAATACGTTGGGCCGATGCGACTGCGCCCCGCGACCCCCGACGACGTGCCCGCCCTCCTCGCGTTCTGGAAGACCGCCGCCGAGGACACCAACCGCGTCGGCGACGACGCGGCCGCGGTGACCGCGCTCATCGCCCGCGACCCGGAGGCGCTCCTGCTCGCCGTCGAAGGCGACGAGATCGTCGGCTCGCTCATCGCCGGCTTCGACGGCTGGCGCTGCCACCTGTACCGCTTCGCGGTGCATCCGGACCGGCGCCGCCGCGGCATCGGCAAGGTCCTGCTGGAGGCGGCCGAACAGCGGTTCCACGACTTCGGCGGGCGGCGCGCCGACGCCATGGTCCTCGACGACAACACGCTGGCCCACCACGCCTGGACGGCCGGCGGCTACGCGGCCCAGCCGCAGTGGCGGCGCTGGGTGAAGGATCTCTGACCGCGAATCGGCCGGCGCGCCACCACATCGCGGACGAGGGCGGCCCGCTGGTGTAGTTGTTGGGTGTGCCGGCCTACCGGGAGCTGAACGCCGCCACACTGCGGCAGGCCGGATAGCCCGACCATCATCGGATCCGGTAGACCGCGCAGTGGCCCGAGCGGAACATCAGCGTCGCGTACCGCGGCAGTTCGGGCGATGGCGGCATGATGTCGTCCTCGGTGAAGAGCCAGGTGACGTTGTACCGGTCGCGCAGCACGCCGATCGTCCGCGGCGACGGGTCGCTGAAGGCGGCGTCATTGTCGGCGAGCAGCCGGGGGTGCCAGTAGCGGGTGTGCTCCTGCGCCGCGCCCTGAATGGCTTGCTGGTTGTGCGCCTCGGCGGTGTAGGCCCAGGATTCGACCAGGACCCTGCGCTCGCTGTACGCGGCGATGCCGAAGTGCCGGCGATCGCACGCCGACTTGCCGCGACGCCCCTCGTAGGCGCAGTGCATGTTGGTCGCGACGAGGTCGTTTGGGGACGAATGATCGCGCAGCCAGCGGCCGGCCTCGACCGTGCCCTCGGTGACGACGGGCCACAGGTCGGCGCGCTCGTGCCAGCCCTTGTCCCGGCCGTCGGCGTAGGCGTAGCCGACCTGGCGCAGGGCGGTCGGGGCGGTACAGCCGAGCAGGAACACGACGACCAGTGCGGCCGCGAACGCCGTGCGCGCCCGCCGGGCGAGCAGCGCGGCGACGAGCCCGGCGGCGGCGAGGGCGGCCAAGGGCCAGACGAGCGCGAGGGTGACGGCCACGGCGCGGCGCTCGGGCCCGATGACCGGCACGCCCGGCCCGTCGACCAGGCGCACGATCAGGACGAAGAACGCCCCCGCCACGAAGACCCCGCCGAGCGCCGGCCAAGTCTGGACGCGCCGGCGTCCGGACCTGCCCGGTCCAACGGTTCGGTCGCCGGCAGCGGGCAGCAGGGACAGCAGGCCCCACGTTGCCAGGGCCGCCACGTATGGGCGGGCACCCTGCAGGAAGAAGCCCTCCGCCTGGCCGCCCGAGTGGCCGAACAGCAACAGCACCGCGCACCCCGCGGCACCCAGGCCCAGCAGCAGCACCGCGTCGGGCTCGAGCAGCCGGCGGCGCAGGCCCGCGGCGCCGCACCACATGACCGTCCAGCCCAACAGCGTCAGGCCGAGGAGAACGATCAGGCGGTACAGCCGCGGATCCTGGGTGTAGAGCGTGCTGACCCCGGCCGGGTTGCGGCGCAGCACGTCCAGTGGGGCGAGGCCCAGGCCCTGGCTCTCCCCGCCGAAGAGCACCACCTGCGCGAACAGCATCCAGCCGAGCACGATGCCCAGCGCGGCCGCGGCGGGGCGGTGCAGACGGCAGCGGCGTGCGGCGTGGACCGCCAGCGCCAGGAGCAGGGCGCAGAGCAGCGTGGGCAGGAAGCTCGCCTTCGCGCCCATGACGGCGGCGGGCAGCAGGGCCAGCGCCGTCCACCGGCGGCGGTCGGCGTGGCCGTCGCGCAGGAGATCCAGCAGGACGAGCATCAGCGGTACGAACAGGAGCGCCCCGAACGTCTGGGTGGGGCTGCTCCACAGGGTGAGCCGCACGTTGGAGCCGTCGTCGATCGCGTTGAACCCGTAGTCGCGGTAGAAGAGGTCCTGCACCCAGCCGTACGGGTCCGGGGCGAGGACGAAGAAGGAGGCGAGCGCGGTGAGCGCCCCCGCGCGCCAGGAGCCGCCCACCCGCCGGCCCACGGCGGCGACCGCTACCACCAGCGCGAAGATCACCGGGAGCATCGACAGGCGGGTCACGAGGACGTACGGCTCGATGCCGGTCGCCCAGCTCGCCGCGGCCATGTCCGCGTAGGCGAACCAGTGGTAGTGGATCGGCTCACTGATCACCCACGGCGTGACGAGGCCCATGTGGTGCTTCAGCTCGCCGACGAGCGCCAGGTGGAACGGCACATCGATGTCGGGCCGGCCGTAGCTGGGCCAGGCGAAGCCGTGGTGGCGGTAGTAGAGCGTGCTCCAGAAGAGCAGCACCAGGGCGATCCCGGCGAGCGTCCACGAGTGCGCGGCCGGGGCACGGCCCGCCGGGCCGGTGCCGCGCCAGTACCGCCGCAGCCCCCTGAACCCCGCGAACGAGGCGACGATCGCGGCCGGCACCGCGAGCGCGGCGAGCGGCACGCCGAGCGCCCGGGCAGGGACGTAGGCGAGCACCTCGACCCCGTAGCCGACCGCGGTGCCGACGGCCAGGTCCTCGCCGAGCCCGCGCGAGCCGCGGTGGATCAGCCGCCACAGCAGCAGGCCCGGCAGTGTGACGGCGAGCCCGACGTACGCGGCGAAGACGGCGAAGGTGACGAGCGAGACGCCGTAGCGGTGGAGCACGGCGGCGGTGGCGGCGAACACCAGGCCGGCCGGCCACCAGCCGGACCGCCACGGGATCCGGCGTACCCGTCCGGCCCGCTCGGGGCGCACGTCCGATCCGTCCCGTTCCGCCGGGCGTGTCAGGGCCATGACCCGCTTTCCTACCGGCCCGGGCGCGCCGCCGCCCGCGGAACGCAGGCCGTTCACCCGACCGCGCCGCTCACACGTTGTCGGGGTGCAGCACCACCTTCGTCCAGCCGGCGCTGCGCTTGTCGAAGTGGTCGTAGCCGGCGGGCGCGCGGTCGAGCGTCAGGTCGTGCGACACCACGAAAGACGGCTTGGCCCGGTTCTCCTCGATGAGCCGCAGCAGGGCCCGGTTGTAGTTCTTGACGTTGCACTGGCCGGTGCCCATCGACTGGCCGCGGGTCCAGAACTCGCCATAGTCGAAGCCCAGCTCGCCCCTCTCCCGATAGTTCGGGTCGGGGCTGCCGGGGTCCTTGCGGACGAAGTCGCCGACGACGCCGATCGAGCCCGCGAAGCGGACCGACCCCACGAGCGAGTTGAGCGTCAGGTTCGGCTGCTCGTGCTCCTGCGGGTCGTGCGCCTGGTAGCCGACGCACTCGCAGCCGCGGTCCGCGCCGAGGCCGCCGGTCTCCGCCATGACCCGGTCGATCGCGGACTCCCGGGACTCGTCGATGGTGATCGCGCCGATGCTCTCTGCCAGCTCGAGCCGGTCCTGGTGGTGGTCGACGACCATGACCTTGCTCGCGTTCTTGATGCCGGCCGACAGCGCCGCCATCTGGCCGACCGGCCCGGCGCCGTAGATGACGACGGTGTCACCAGGCTGGACGCAGGCGAGCTGGGTGGCGTGCCAGCCCGTCGGGAAGATGTCGGCCAGCATCACGTACTCGCGCTGCCAGTCGCGCTCTCGCGCGTTCTCCGGCAGCACCAGGCAGTTGAAGTCGCCGTACGGCACGCGCAGCAGTTCGGCCTGCCCACCGTTGTAGGGGCCCATGTCGGCGAAGCCGTACGCCGCGCCGGCCATCCGCGGGTCCGGGTTGGTGGTCAGACAGAACGCGGTGAGGCCGCGCTCGCAGTTGGCGCAGAAGCCGCACGAGATGTTGAACGGCAGGCAGACCATGTCGCCGACGCGCACCCGGTCGACGGCCGCGCCGACCTCGATGACCTCACCGACGTTCTCGTGGCCGAGCACCCGCCCGGTCTCCATGTCGGTTCGCCCCTCGTACATGTGCAGGTCGGAGCCGCAGATGTTGGTGGTCGTGACCCTCACGAGGACGTCGGTCGGGCGCTCAATGCGGGCGTCGGGCACGTCCTTGACCGCGACGCTGCGCGGGCCCTCGTAGACAACAGCTCGCATGCGCCGTCCATACCCGCCGACCCCGGTTTGCCACCAGGGGCCCGGGGTAGCCCGCGGGGATGAACGAGCGATCCCCGGTGCTCTCGGTGAACCCGGTCTTCACCCGCGAGCCCGTGCGCATTCCCCGCGACCGCCTCCCGGGCGCCGAGCTGGACCCGCAGGTCGCTTACCAGGTGGTCCACGACGAGCTGCTGCTCGACGGCAACCCGCGGCTCAATCTGGCCACCTTCGTCACCACATGGATGGAGCCGGAGGCGACCCGGCTGGTGTCGGAGAGCCTGGACAAGAACCTCGTCGACCGGGACGAGTACCCGCGCACCAGCGACCTGGAGGCCCGCTGCGTGCGGATGCTGGCCGGGCTGTGGCACGCGCCCGACGACCGCGCCGCCCCCGGGGTCTCGACGGGCGGCTCGAGCGAGGCGTGCATGCTCGGCGGGCTGGCGCTCAAGCGCCGATGGCAGCACGCCCGCCGCGCCGCCGGCCGGCCCGCGGACCGCCCGAACATCGTGATGGGCATCAACACGCAGGTGTGCTGGGAGAAGTTCGCCAACTACTGGGACGTCGAGGCGCGACTGGTGCCGATGGAGGGCGACCGCTTCCACCTCACGCCGCAGGAGGCGGTGGCCCGCTGCGACGAGAACACGATCGGCGTCGTCACGATCCTCGGCTCCACGTTCGACGGCAGCTACGAGCCGGTGGCCGGCATCTGTGCCGCGCTGGACGAGCTGGAGCGGCGCACCGGGTGGGACGTGCCGGTGCACGTGGACGGTGCCTCGGGCGCGATGGTCGCGCCGTTCTGCGACCCGGGGCTCGAGTGGGACTTCCGGCTGCCCCGGGTGGCGTCGATCAACGTGTCCGGGCACAAGTACGGGCTGGTGTACCCGGGGCTGGGCTGGATCGTGTGGCGCGACGCCGGCGCGCTGCCCGAGGACCTCGTGTTCCGGGTCAACTACCTCGGCGGCGAGATGCCCACGTTCACGCTGGCCTTCTCGCGGCCCGGCGCGCAGGTCGTGGCGCAGTACTACAACTTCCTGCGGCTGGGCTTCAGCGGGTACCGCCGAATCCAGCGGTACAGCCGCGAGGTGGCGATGCTGCTCGCGGAGCGCATAGCGGGCCTCGGGCCGTTCCGGGTCCTCACCCACGGCGCGCAACTGCCGGTGATGGCGGTCGCGCTGCACGACGACGTGCTGAACTACTCGGTCTTCGACGTCTCGCTGGCGCTGCGGGAGACCGGCTGGATCGTGCCCGCCTACACCTTCCCCGAGCACCGCACCGACCTGGCGGTCCTGCGGATCGTGGTGCGCAACGGTTTCACCCACGACCTCGCCGACCTGCTGCTGGCCGACCTGCACCGGGTCCTGCACCAGCTGGAGCGGCAGGCGTCACCGACGCACGACGCCGGCTTCGCGTCCTTCGCACACGGCATCTAAAAGCCTTCGCCATGAACACCGTGATCACATGACGCTGTCGCCGTTCCCGCCGATCGAGTCGTACGGCTTCCTCTCCGACTGCGAGACGACCGCGCTCGTCGCGCCGAGCGGCAACGTCGAGTGGCTCTGCCTGCCACGGCTGGACTCCCCCAGCGTCTTCGGCGCGCTGCTGGACCGCGGCGCGGGCGGGTTCCGGCTGGGCCCGTCCGACCTGCGGGTGCCCGCGGCGCGGCGGTACCTGCCCGGCACGATGGTGCTGGAGACGAGCTGGGGCACCCCGACCGGCTGGATCGTCGTGCTGGACGTGCTGCTCATGGGGCCCTGGCACCACGACACGGAGCGGTCCGGCACGCACCGGCGCGCGCCGACCGACTACGACGCGGAGCACGTGCTGCTGCGCATGGTCCGGTGCGTCAGCGGGGAGGTCCAGATCACGCTCGACTGCGAGCCGATGTTCGACTACGGGCGGATGCCGGGCCGGTGGGAGTATCACGGGCCGGGCTACCACGACGGCCGCTGCCGGGCCGACAGCGGCGACATCGAGCTGCGCCTCACCACCGACCTGCGGCTGGGCTTCGAGGGCGGCCGGGCCATCGCGCGCACGCTGCTCAAGGACGGCGACACCCGGTTCTGCGCGCTGTCGTGGACCGAACACGAGCCGCCGTGCGACCTCGCCGAGGCCGATCGGCGGCTGGTGTGGACCGCGCACCACTGGCAGCACTGGCTGGCCCGGGGCCGCTTCCCCGACCACCCGTTCCGGGCCGACCTCGAGCGCAGCGCGCTGACGCTGAAGGGCCTGACCTTCGCACCCACCGGCGCGCTGGCCGCGGCGGCCACGACGTCGCTGCCGGAGACGCCGGGCGGCGAGCGCAACTGGGACTACCGGTACTGCTGGATCCGCGACTCCACCTTCGCGCTCTGGGGTCTGTTCACGCTCGGGCTGGACTGGGAGGCCGACGACTTCCGCCGGTTCATCACCGAGATCGCCAACCAGTACGTCGACCTGCAGGTCATGTACGGCGTCGGCGGCGAGCGCGACCTGGACGAGCACACGCTGGAGCACCTCTACGGCTACGAAGGCGCGCGCCCGGTGCGGGGCGGCAACGACGCGTACACGCACCGCCAGCACGACGTCTGGGGCGCGATGCTCGACTCGGTCTGGCTGCACACCAGGCATCGGGACCGGTTCGACGAGCGCATGTGGCCGGTGCTGGTGCACCAGGTGGAGGCCGCCGTGGAGCACTGGCGCGAGCCGGACCGCGGCATCTGGGAGGTCCGGGGCGAGCCGCGGCACTTCACGTCCTCGAAGGTCATGTGCTGGGTGGCGCTCGACCGCGGCGCCCGCCTGGCCGAGCTGCGCGACGATCGCCCCCTCGCGAAGCGCTGGCGGGACATCGCCGACGAGATCCGCGCGGACGTCATCGAGCACGGCGTCGACGAGCGCGGGGTCTTCACGCAGCACTACGACACCACCGCCCTGGACGCCTCGGTGCTGCTGGTGCCGCTGGTCAACTTCCTGCCGGCGCACGACGACCGGGTGCGCGCGACGGTGCTCGCGATCCAGGACGAGCTGACCGTCAACGAGCTGGTGCTGCGGTATCGCCCTGAGGAGACCGACGACGGCGTGAACGGCGACGAGGGCACGTTCGCCGTCTGCTCGTTCTGGCTGGTCTCGGCCCTGGTCGAGATCGGCGAGACGGAACGCGCCCGCCGGCTGTGCGCGAAGCTGCTGTCGTTCGCGGGCCCGCTCGGCCTCTACGCCGAGGAGATCGACGCGCACAGCGGGCGGCACCTGGGCAACTTCCCGCAGGCACTCACGCACCTGGCGCTCATCAACGCGGTGTTCCGCGTCATCCACGCCGAGGAGGGCGGCTCGCTATGAGTCCGCGGATGATGCCATGGCCGCTGCCCACCGCGACCGCGTTCATGCCGGCCTCATTCGCACCAGGGGAAGCCCACCACCCGGACGGCGGCAGAGGCTGGAAGGGAGGTCCCCGGACCGATGCGGCCCGCGGGGCCACCACAGACCGCGACATCGCTCCAGGAGGGAAATCGATCAGCCATGTCTATCGCACCCTTCGGGTCCCGCCGCCGCGGCGGCGGTCAGCTCGCGCCCGTGCCGTACCGCTGGGATCCGCGCCGGGAGATCGATGAGATCAACAGCAGGTTCGGCCAGCTGATGCGGGCGTTCATGGGCGAGAGCCCGGCGCTGACGACGGCCGGCGTCTCGCCGCTCGGGCCACCGATCGACGTCGAGGAGACCGAGAACGCCTACATCGTCGACATCGACCTGCCCAACGTCGACCCGTCCGACGTCAGCCTCGAGATGCGCGGCGAGGAACTGCGGGTCTCCGGCACGTTCCAGCAGACCGACCGCGGCGGCGTGGTACGCCGGCAGAACCGGCAGACGGGCGAGTTCGAATACGCCGTCGACCTGCCCAACGACGTCGACCCGGAGCGTGTCGAGGCGACGTACACCAACGGCGTGCTGACGGTCAGCGTCGCCAAGGCCCGCGACGCCCAGCCGCGCCGCATCGAGATCCAGCGCCAGGCTGCGCAGCAGGGCCAGCCGGGTCAGCAGGGCCGGCGAACGGCCCGGTAACGCATTTGGTGGTGTGATCCGGATGGCAGTCGGGTTGGAACAGCTATTGGAGCCGGTACGCGAGAGCCTCGGCGACGACGACACCGCGCGGCGGGCCGTCGCCGCGACGCTGCGGACGATCGCCGAACGGATCGGCAGCGACGAGGCGAGACTCCTGGTCCCGGCCCTGCCGCCGGAGGCGGCGGAGTGGCTGTTCACCACCGGACCCGCGCAGGGCTTCGACCCGGTCGAGTTCGTGGGCCGGGTCGCAAGCCGGGAGGGCACGCCCCGCGAGGTCGCCGAGCGGCACGCGTCCGTGGTCCTGACCGCGCTCGGTCAGACGCTGGACGACGAGGCCTACCGGCACCTCACCGAGCGGCTGCCGCACTCGTACGCCCCGCTGTTGCCGAGGGGCGAGTTCGCCGGTGGCGGCGCCACCCCGGACGAGTGGGGGGCCACGGTGGCGGCCCGCGCCGGACTGCCACCGGCGGAGGCCGAGCGGGGGACCGAGGTGGTCCTGGAGACCCTGGCCCGGAAGGTCGGCGGTGATGCCGACGACCTCACGACCTTCCTGCCGGTGCGGCTGCACCCCGCACTGCGGCGCGGCCGGGCCGCGCCGGCGCCGGACCTGGGCCCGGCCGAGTTCGTGGTCGCGGTGGCCCGGCACACCGGGCTGTCGCCGCAGCGCGCGATCCGGCTCATCCAGGCGGTCATGTCGGCGCTGCGGGACGTCGTCGACGACGAGGCGTTCCTCGACGTTCAGGCGCAACTGCCGGGCCGGTACCGGGAGCTGCTGCGGGCGCCCTGAGCGTGGGAAGGAGAGTTTAGCGATGGCCGGGACGAGCCACCCCAACACACCACGAGACGGCGGCACGATGTTTCCCAGCAACCGTCCCTACCGGCGGTCCGGCGCCGACCGTGACGCGCAGCCGCGCGCGACGGTGACGGTCGCGACCTACCCCGAGTACCTCGACGCCCAGCGTGCCGTGGACCGGCTCTCCGACGCGGGCTTCCCCGTCGACCGGGTCGCCATCGTCGGAGAAGACATCCGCCTGGTGGAGCGGGTGCTGGGCCGCATGACCGTCGGCCGGGCGGCACTCGCGGGCGCCGGCACGGGCGGGTGGTTCGGCCTGCTCGTCGGCGTGCTGCTGGGCATCTTCGCGGTGGGTGCCTGGTGGCAGGTCGTGGTGTTCGCCGTCGTCGCCGGCCTGCTGTGGGGCGCCGTGTTCGGCGCGACCGCCCACGCGATGACCGGTGGCCGGCGAGACTTCACGTCCGCGAGTGAGCTGCAGGCCGCCACGTACAAGCTGGTGGTCGACGCCGGGTACGCCGACCGGGCGCGCCAGGTGCTCACCGAGGGGAGTTGAGCCATGAAGTCACTTACGTCGATCATTCCCGCCCCGCCCGGCTGGTACGCCCGATGGCGCTTCGGCACGCACAGAACGGTGACGTACCCCATCACGACGTGGGCGCTGGCCAGGGACACCGGCAGCGAGCACACCATCGTCGTCGGGGTGGACACCAACGGGATGTGGCCCGGCGGCGACGACGAGCGGCCCGGCGGGGAGTTCCTGCGGTACATCTACGAACCCATCGAGGCCGGGACACCGGACGACGTGTTCAACCCGGTGAAGAGCCCGGCCGACCTGGCGTCGGTCGGCTGACCGCCCCGATCCGCGGCGCCGATCAGCAGCGCCGGCCGGTGGCGGCCCCGGTGGCGGCCGGGTCCGCCGCCGGCGACGTGGTGGCGAGCTCCAGCCGGGCGCCGGCCGAGCCCTCCGCCGCGGCGGCAAGGGACGGAACGGCCGCGGCGGCAGGGGACGGAACCGCCGAGGCTGCCGCAGACGTACGGGCCGGCCCGGTCGTCTTCGCCACGGCAGTGCCGGCCGCCTCGGCCCCCGGGCGCTGCACGGCGCTGGGGGTCAGCGTGATCCCGCTGAGCGTGGTGCGCCGGCCCGCGGTGTCGGTCACCCGGACTGTGAACGGCCCGTTGCCCGCGCCGCTCTCGGCGATCCAGTAGTTGTAATCGGTGCGCCCGAGCGCCTTCCAGGCGCCACCGGACTGCAGCTCGGCGCTCGCCAGCGGGTTGCCCGTGTTGTCGAAGCGCAGCGCCAGCCAGTACCGCGACGAGCCCTCCTTGACCCGGACCGTCATCGGGCCCAGCGCCGGCGGGTTGGCGACCTGGCTGTACGTGACCTTGATGACCCCGGCGCTGACGTCACCGATGCGGGCGAACGCCTGCTTGCTCAGGTCGATGTGCCCGGCCGCGCACTCGGGGCACCGGTCGGTGACCTTGACCCGCACGGTCCCCTTCGGCCCCTTGACGTCGAGGTAGCCGCCGCAGGCCGCGCCGGCCCGGTACTCGGCGTTGCCGAGCGCGACCACCAGCGGCTCGGACACCTTGTCGAAGGAGCAGTTCCCGCCTCCGTCGGCGGCGTAGTAGGTCGCCTGCCCCGAGGTGGCCGCGGCGGCCGCGCAGGCCGCCCCTGACGCCTGAGCCACGAGGGCCACGGTCGCGGCGCCGGCCACGACGACGCCGGCCCCGGCTATCGCCCATGTACGCCTGCCCCGCCACCGCGACGCGGCCGGCACGCTGTCGTCCACCACGGCGGCATCGTATCGGCGCAGGCCGGGCCGCACCCGCGAGCAAAGCAAACCTTAAAGATCGGTGCGACGCCGGTTTCAGGCGTCGCGGTGGGCGGGGTTCGCCCCATGGTGAGACGAAAAGGTGTCGTTTCGGGTGAAGTCGGGTATCCGGGAGGTATGCGCAGGGACTGCTACCCGCGGCCCGTCTCCGACCCGGAGGCGCTCGGGCTACCTGGTACCGCGGACCCCGACTCCACCGCGTGGGACGACGTCGACTCGCCCCGCATCGCCGACGGCCCGGACCCCGGCCCGCTCCCGCTCGACCGCGACGACACGCCGGTCGCCGTGGACCATTACGGCACGACGGCCTGGGAGTCCTGGGCCGGCGAGCCGCTGGAGCTGAAGCTCGGCCGGGAGATGCCCGAGGACGACGGGTCCGCCGGGCCGGCGCCGGACGAGGAGGACGAGGACGCGCCGGCGCTGCCGCCGCACTCCCACGCCTCCATGTACGACGTCGGCGGCGGTCTGCGCGACGAGCTGGTCGGCCGGCTCGTCGGGCCCGACGAGGGCGGCCTGACGGACGACGAGCCGGACGCGGTCGCGCGCGACGCCGGGGCCGCGGGTGGCGGGCCGAGCGCCGAGGAGCTCGCCATGCACCCGATCCGGGAGCCGGAAGACGGTTACGGCAGCTTCTCCTGATACTCCCGCATCGCCTGCCGCGCGAACACCTGCTGGAAGGTCGAGACGCGCTCCGAGCGGCCGCGGCCGATGAAGCTCACGAACCAGTGCAGGACCGCGGTGACCCGGTTCTTGAAGCCGACCAGGTAGAGCAGGTGCACCACGAGCCACAGCAGCCAGCCGAGCAGGCCGGAGAAGTGGAACCGGCCGACGCTCGCCACGGCCGAGAAGCGCGAGATGGTCGCGAGGCTGCCCTTGTCGTGATACTTGAACGGCTGCCCGGCCGGCTCGCCGGCGAGGCGCTTGCGGATCTGCCCGGCCGCGTGCCGCCCGCTCTGGATCGCCACCTGCGCCACACCCGGCAGCTTGTCCAACGCCATCATGTCGCCGACCGCGAAGATCTCCGGGTGCCCGGGCACGGTGGTGTCCGGGTTGACGATCAGCCGGCCGGCCCGGTCGGTCTGCGCCCCGGTCGCCTCGGCGAGCTGCCGGGACAGCGCGGGCGCGGCCACGCCGGCCGCCCAGATCTTGGTGACCGACTCGATGCGGCGCCGCCCGTCCGGCGTCTCCACCTCGATGCCGTTCTCGTCGACGTCGACGACCTTCGTGTTGAGCTCCACCTCGACGCCGAGCTTGTGCAGCTGGCGCAGCGCCTGGGTGGAGAGGTGGTCGCCGAACGTGGACAGGACCGTGGGCAGCGCGTCGATGAGGATGATGCGCGCCTGCCGGGTGTCGATGTTGTGATACTGCCCCGGCAGGTGCCGGTGCGCGAGCTCCGCGATCTGCCCGGCCATCTCCACACCCGTCGGGCCGGCACCGACCACGACGAAGGTGAGCAGGCGCTCGATCACGGCCGGATCGCTCTCCAGCTCGGCGAGCTCGAACGCGCCGAAGATGCGCCCGCGCAGCTCGAGGGCGTCGTCGATGCTCTTCATGCCGGGCGCGAACTCGGCGAACTCGTTCTTGCCGAAGTACGACTGCGACGCGCCGGCCGCCACGATCAGCGAGTCGTACTCCACCTCGTAGCCGATCCCGGGCGCGACGACGGAGACCTTCCGGGCCTGCGGATCGACCCGCGTCACGGTGCCGAGCAGCGTCTTGACGTTCTTCTGCCGCTTGAGGATCTCCCGGATCGGCGGCGCGATCTCGCCCTCCGACAGGATGCCGGTGGCCATCTGGTACAGCAACGGCTGGAACAGGTGGTGCGCGGTGCCGTTGATGAGGGTGATGTCGACCGGCGCCCCCTTGAGCGCCTTGGTCGCGAACAGGCCCCCGAATCCGGCGCCGACGATGACGACCCGGTGCCGCTGCTTCGCACGCTCTTCCATGTGCATCTCCCGACGGGGCATTGGCTCGTGCAGTTCAAGTACACCACCACACACGGATCGCGGCAGTGTGTCGTCCGCTACGCGGGCAGCAACCCGCGCACGTACGCCGCCTGGCCCACGTGCTGGGTGTCGTCGTCGAGCACGCTGACGAGCCGTACGCCGAGCGACACCGGTGGGTCCCATCGCTCGTCGACGATCCGGTCGAGGTCCTCGGGCGCGAGCCGGGTCACGAAGGCGTGCGTGCGGGCGTACACCGCGTCGAAGTACTCCAGCAGCGCGTCCGGCGACTCCGGGCGTACCGCTGCCACCTGCTCCGGGGTGTGCCCGTAACCGATGTCGTGAGCCTGCGCCTCGAGCCCGAACCGCGAGGCGTAGTCGCCGGTCACCCACAGCTGCCCGGCCCCGTCCAGCAGGTCGGCGACGTGGTCGTCCTGCACCCGGGTGAGGTGCCAGACCAGCCAGCCGATCGAGTTCGCGCCCGGCCTCGGCGCCCAGCGCAGCCGCTCGGCATCGAGCCCCTCGACGGCGCCGCGCACCAGCTCGGGCAGCCGCCCGAAGCCCTCGACCAGCAGTTCGTTCACCTGCATCTCCCTCGCCCCTTCCGGTTCACCCAAACGGTCATTACCCATCTCTGGACGACAAATTAGCCCCAGTTGGCCCGGCGCGAGGGGACTTGGCGGGCTGCCACTGTGCCGGCGGCGGCGCGATCTCGAAAACGCCCGCAGCGACGCACTGAGCGGACGGCCGGTGGACGTACAGTACGAACCATGCGAACCGCGGCCGGCGTGCCATGAGGGACGCCGACGCGGTGATCGAGGCCCGGCCCGACCGGGAAGCCGCGCCGGCCGAGGGCTCCGAGCCCGGCTACCGCAGGCTCGCCCGCAACTCGGCGATCGCGGCGGGGGCCGTCGTCGCCAACGGCCTGCTGAGCGCGGCGATCCTGGCGGTGTGCGCGGCGCGCGGGCAGACCGGCGAGATCGCGGCGTACACGGTGGTCACGTCGGCGCTCGCCTTCGTGCTCGTCATCGTCGGCGGCGGGTCCGCGCTGCTGTACCTCAACGGCACCGAGGAGCAGCGCTCGGCCGTGCGCAGCCAGTGGACGTTCGTGGTGGTGCCCACCCTGCTGCTCGGCGCGCTCCTCGTCGGCGAGTTCTACCGGCGGCGGGGCTACAGTGCGCCCGCGCTGGCGGCGGCGGGCGTGGTCGTGCTCGGCAACGGCCTCGCCCAGCTGCAGATCGCCGACTTCAGCCGGCGGATGCGGTTTCTCGCCAACGCCATGCTGATCTGCGGCAGCAAGGCGTCTTCTCTGGTCATGGTCCTGCTCGGGGTGCCGCTCACCGTCGCGCTGGCCACCGCCGGGCTGGCGCAGCTCGCCGTCGGCGAGGTCGTCCTCGGCAAGCACGGCTCCCTGCGGCGCCACCACTTCCGGCGGCTGTCCCTCCGGCACGCCTTCTCGGCATACGGCTCGGGCCGGCACCTGTTCGGCTTCGCCGTCGGCGACCTGTACGTGGCTCGGCTGCCCACGCTCGTGCTGTCACTGGTCGCGACGCCCGCGGTCATGGGCAGCTTCGGGGCGGTCGTCACCGCGTACCAGGCCATCGGCGGCGTCCTGCAGTCGGCGCTGCAGGTCCCGATGGTCGCCCGGGCGCGCAGCCGGCTGGGCATCGAGCACTCGAGGCACCCGGCCCACTTCTCGGTGGCGGTCGCGCTGGTCTGTGCGATTCCCATGGCGGCCGCCGTCGCCTGGCTCTCGCCCTGGCTCACCGGCACGTTGCTCTCGCTGCCCGACCGCCACTCCGCCGAGTGGCTGGCCGTGTTCATGCTGGCACTGCCGTTCATGGCGGTGACGCGGGCGTTCATGTTCGACGGCATCGGAGACGGCCGCTACGGCAGGTCAACCCGGGCGGTCGCCCTGCTGGCAGCGCTGCTGACGGTGGCCGTCGCGGTCGGGGTCCCCCGGTTCGGGCCGCTGGGCGCGGCCGGCGCCACCGCCGCGGCCGAGATACTCACCCTCGCCGTCATCCTGCTCTTCGCGCGCCGCCTCGGCCTGCGGTATGAACAGGGTCCGTCAATTGCTGGCAAGCGCCTCGGTCGGGGCGAGCCGGGCGGCCCGGACCGCGGGATAGATGCCGGCGAGACAGCCGATGGTGAAGGTCGCGCCGACCGCGCCGGCCACCGCCCAACCGGGCAGCGCCATCGTCCAATGCTGGGCCATCGCGTATGCGGCGGTCGCGGCGGCGCCGAGGATCACTCCTGAACCACCACCGAGCAGTGCCAGCAGGACGGCCTCGGTCAGGAACTGCACCCAGATCTGCGTCCGGGTGGCCCCGAGCGCGCGGCGCAGCCCGATCTCCGCGCGCCGCTCCAACACCGAGATGACCATCGTGTTGGCGACTCCGATACCGCCGACCAGCAGCGCCACAGCGCCCAGACCCACGAGGAGCGACGTCAACGCCCGGTCAGCGGCCGCCTTGGCGATCAACACGTCCGAGGGACGGGAAACCCGCACCTCGCCGGGGCTCTCCGGGTTGGCGGTACGGGCGAGGCGACTATGGACCGATCCGATCGCCGATTCCTCGGCTCGCACGTAGACGGCGGAGGCATGCCCGTCGAAGCCGAGGTCCTCGGTGGCGTTCTCCCAGCCGACGAACACGACCGCGTCCAGTTCCTCGGCCAGCGCGGCGCTGCGCAGGATGCCGATCACGGTGTACCAGCGGCCACCCAGCCAAATCCGGCCACCCAGGTTACTTGCGTCAAATCCCAGCCATTCGGCGGCTTTCGCGCCGAGCACGACCGTTGGAAACCGCTGCGCCGCCGGTGTGAGCCAGCTGCCGGCGGCCACGTCGGCGGAGACTACCGCCGGCAGGTTCAGCCGGGACGCCACGACAGTGATGCCGTTGGACAGTTCCGTCGGCACGTGGTCGTTGCGGTACACCTTCGCGCCCCGCACCGCCCCGACGGCGGTAACCGACCACACGTGGTCGATCCGGTTGATCATCGTCTCGGCTTCGGTCGGCAGCTTCGCGTCCGTGCCGAGGGCTCCCTGCGCCGGTCCGACCACCAGCAAGTTATTGCCCAGCTTGGCCAGCTCCGCGTTCAGGCCGGCGCGGCCGGACGCGGTGATGCCGACGATCGATACCATGGCCGCGATGCCGATGGCGATGCCGAGCGCCGACAACAGGACCCGCAGCGGGTGGGTGCGCAGCCCCGAAGCGCCGACCCGCAGCACGTCGGCCGGCGTCAACCGCTTCGGCGTCAGGATCGCGGTCACGCCGTCACCACGCGGCCGTCGCGCATGCCGATCCGGCGCGGCAGGCCGGCGGCGACGTCGCGGTCGTGGGTGATGATGACGATCGTGGTGCCGTCGGCGTGCAGTTCCCGCAGTACCTGCAGCACACCGTCGCCGGACGCGCTGTCGAGGCTCCCGGTCGGCTCGTCGGCGTAGAGCAGCGCCGGCCGGCTGACGATGGCTCTGGCGATTGCCACCCGCTGCCGTTCACCGCCGGACAGCTGGTGGGGCGCGTGGTCGAGCCGGTGACTCAGCCCGACTTTGTGCAGCGCCTCGGCGGCCCGGCTGCGCCGCTCGGCGCGCTGGACGCCGCAGTAGAGCAGCCCGTCGGCCACGTTGTCCAATGCGCTCACCCGGCCCGCCAGGTGGAAGCTCTGGAACACGAAGCCGATAGAGCTGGCCCGCAGTGCCGACAGCTGGCGGTCGGCCAGGCCGTCGACCTGGTGGCCGGCAACGCTGATCCGCCCGGACGACGGGCGGTCGAGCAGCCCGGCCAGATGCAGCAACGTCGACTTGCCGGAGCCGGACGGCCCGACGATGCCGACCAGCTCGCCCTCCTCGACGCGCAGGCTCACCCCGCGAAGCGCCGTGACCCCGCCGGGGTATGCCTTCGACACGTCGGTGAACTCCAGCATTGTCACGACGCCGGCACCTTGACCTGTTGGCCCGCGGTGATGCCCGCACCGCTGATCTCGACCCGGCCGGAGGTGAACATGCCGACCTCCACCGTCACGATCCGCGTGCTGTCGCCGTCGACGAGCTCGACACCATAGCCGCCGTCTTGCAACGCCAGCAGTGCGATCACCGGTACCGACAACACGCCGGTGTGTTTGGCCACCGTGAACCGCACCTGCGCCCCAGCGTCCGCCGCCGCGCCCAGCCGGGCCTGATCGGCCAGGGCGATCAGGGCCTGAGCGGTCGGCTGTGCGTCTGTGGGCTGGTTGGTGGTCACAGACGCCGCGACCACCTCCGTGACCGTGCCGGCGACGCTCGTGCCGTCCTGCAGGATCACGTTGACCTCGGTACCGGCCTTCGCAAGGGCGCGGTCGGCGGGGACGAGTGGCACCTGGATCATTCGCGTCGTACCGGTGACCCCCAGGACGGGGCCGGCCGTGCGACTGCCTTTGAGCGACCGGTGTTCGGCGACGCGCACCGGACCGGGCTGGACAAGGACCTGTCCCGGCTCGACGGCGCCGGTCTGGGGCAGGCCGAGCGCCTTCTGCCAGCGGCGTACCGCGGTCGCCGTCTGCTCGGTGTAGGCGGTGTCGACGGCGAGACCCGGGTACCCGAGGGCGGCCAGGTTCTCTTTCAGCTCACGGACATCGCGACCGGTCACGCCGGGCGCGAGGCGCCGCCACATCGGCAGGTCGCCGTAGAGCAGGACGACCGGCTGGTCATTCACCGAGTACAGGGGCTGGCCGCGTGACACGGTGCTGCCGACCGGAGCGACGGCGGTGATCACCCCGGACGCCGCCGACTCGACGGGCGTCACCGGCCCGTAGGTGACCGAGCCCCGCAACTGGCGGGTGCCGACGAGGTCACCACGAACAACCGGGGCCGTTGCCACCGCGGCCTTGGTCGGCGCGGTGGCGGGACGGTTACGCGCTACCAGGAGGAAGGCGACCGCGACGAGCGCCAATGCCGTGCCGCCTGCCAGTATTGCCCGCTTCACCGCATCGCACTGTCGGTCTTGCGCGCGCAAGTGCTCAGCATCTCGATCGCCTTGTCCATGTCAGTGCCGGGCGGCGGGGAGAGGAAGGGATCGTTGGGATCCGGGTCCGGCCAGTCCGGATACCCGTTCTCCCGCATGCACTTCGCGTTACGGCGCCGCTTCTCGAGGTCTGCCGCTGCCTGAGTCGGATTGAGATCCGCGCCGGGCGCCACCTTCCTGCAGGCGGCATACGCGGCTTTCACTTGCTCAATGGAGGACCCGTCGTCGTTGATCTGCTTCGCGTTCATGTCGTCGGAGACATTGACCCCCTGGTCACGCATGCACGCGGCCCAGATTTTGTACTTTTCTCGGGTCTTCGCTTCCTCCTGAGCGGCGTCCACTACCGTCGGCGACGCCGAGCCCTTGCCGGGCGTACCGTCGGTGCAGCCGCCCAGTGCGACAGCGGCGCACAGCATCACCACGGGTATCCAGCGGGCTGTCCGCACCGTCACTGTTCACTCCTCCGACTGGCCCACGGCCACTCTGTCGTCCTGGTGTGCGGTGAACATGCCGCGGGTCCGGCCGCTTCGACGCACATCAACGCAACAAGAGCGGCCGACCGAGACTGAGCGTAGCGACGGCGATGCATGACAGCAAGGATTCTTAACAGCTTGGCGAACGGCCGCCGACGTGGGTCATGACCTGCGGTGGGATCGGAAATGGATCAGGCGCCAGTGAGCTTGCCGGCCGCGAACTGGGCAGCCTGCTGGACCGAGCCGTTGGTCGCGTACTGCAGGTGGGCCAGCCTGTTGCCGCCGTCGCCGTTGCCGCAGATCGTGTCACCAGCGTTGCAGAACTCTTTGGTCTTCGGTCCGTAGACCGGGCTGCGCTGCGCGATGCTCTGGTGCGTGATACCGAGCGGGTTGCCGAACACGACCACGGCCGCCACTCGTGAAGCGAGGTCGGCCGGGATCGCCGTGCCTTGGGCTACGCCGAACGGGATGCCGATCGCGATATCGGTGACGGTTGCGCCCTGAGAGTATCCCCCGATCACGAACCTGGTGCCCGGGCACGCCGCCGCGACGGTGCTCACGTGCCGGCTCATGTCCGTGGCGCCAGGGCCGGCGCTGGCCTGCGACGCCTCGGCCGCGTAGTTCACGGCGTACGCGTCCACGGTGCGGCCGGGCAGCGCGGAGCGAATCGCGGTCACCAGCGGGGTGCCCAGCACGCCGAGGCCGGGAAGCTCGCCGGTGCCCCGCGCGAACACCACCTCCACGTCGGCGCATTTGCCCGTGCGGTTCGGGGTCGCGGTGGCCGTGGGCGTCGTCGTTGTCGCGGGGGTGCTGGCGGGCGTACCGATACCCCCTCCGCCCGGGATGGTCGGCCAGGCAGTGGGCCACGACGTCGGGACGGCGGTCGGCCAGGGCGCCGGCTGGGACGCCAGCCGGGACGCCGGCTGGGACGCATGGCCCGATCGGCCGCCGTGCCAGAAGAACCAGCGGTGGGCGGGGCCGGCGCTGGACCCACCGCCACCGCCGATCGACGCCGACGCGAACGACGCGGTCAGCGCCCCGCCGACGAGCATCGCACTCATCAACACGACGATCGCCGTGAACCTGCGGGACCCTACGCGCTTCGACCTTTTCACCGACACAGCGTCGCGCCGCCCGGGCCGGTCAAGGAAGTAAGGTACGGGGAACCTTAAGCCGGAATTGAACGTACCGAAAGAACTGACACTCTGCGTGCAGTAACGACTGCGGCTCCAGTTGTCGAAATGCCTGCCTCACGTTTCTTCGCGCCACTGGGCCGATCGGAACACATCGCGTCTACCTTCGTCGTTGCGGTGTCATAGCGGCAGCGTCAAAGCCTGACGGCCGGCCGGGAGAAATCGCCGCGCGAGCGGTTTGCGTGGCGACACCGGGGAAGTGCTCTACTGCCCGGAGGCCGTCTGCCCGGCCTTGATCCAGCGCCAGGAAGCCCCGTCCGAGGTGGGTCATGAGAATGCGCACCGTCGCGGGCACGTCGCTCATCGCCGCCGCCATCGCCGCCGCCGTCGTCGCCGTCTCGGTCATCCTCGTGGGACACGTGCACTATTCGAGACATCTGCACCATTCGAATGGGGCACCGCGACGATCCGGGTTCCATGTGGAGAATGGGCGCCTCTACGATGGCGACGACAACCAGTTCGTCATGCGCGGCGTGGGCCAGAACCACGCCATGTATCCGGAAAGAACCGCGCGGATGTTCAGCGACGTCAGGGCGTTGGGCGCCAACACCGTACGTGTCGAGTTGTCCACGGGCGTGATCGCGAAAAGAAACGACGCGGCCGATGTCGCGCACCTGATCGCGCTGTGCCGGCGCAACCGCCTCATCTGCGTCCTGATGGTGGACGACACCACGGGGTGGGGCTACCGCAAGGAGGCCATTCCGCAGGCCCGGGCGGTGGACTACTGGATCAGCATTCGCAAGGCGCTCATCGGCCAGGAGAAGTACGCCGTCATCGGCATCGCGAACGAACCATACGTCCTCGACAACTTCCGCACCTGGCCCGGCGACACGATCGACTCGATCCGCCGCCTGCGCCGAGCGGGCTTCCATCACACCCTCATGGTCGATGCGCCCGACTGGGGTCAGGACCTGTCATACACCATGCGGGACAACGCCGCCGGCGTCTTCGCCGCCGATCCGGAGCGGAACACCGTCTTCTCCATTCACATATACGGCGCTTTCAGCCGCGCCACGAACATCCACGACTACTTCGGCCGGTACATCCGGGCGAAGCTTCCCGTCGCGGTGACCGAGTTCGCGTACACCCACCACGACGGCGACGTCGACGAGGACGCGGTCATGTCCGAGGCGCAGAAGGACCGCATCGGCTATCTCGCCTGGTCCTGGAGCGGCAACAGCGGAGACGTCAGCAACCTCGACATGGCGACCCAGTTCAACGCCAAGGCTCTCACCTGGTGGGGCCGGCGAGTGTTCAACGGTCCCAACGGCATCCAGCAGACCTCCCGTGAGGCGACCGTCTACACGCAATAGTCCTGAGTGGCGGTACCTACCGCGATTGGGTATCGCGACTCAAGCTCCCAGGGTGGCGGGCAGGAGATCTTCCTTGCATGCCGTACATCATCGCCGACCGCGATGCCGCCTCCGAGGGCTACGGCCCCGTTCGACGGCGCGATGCGGTGTACCGCGTCGTCACGCGCGTGCTCGCCCTCATGCTGCTGCCGGTGGCCTGGCTCGCCGCGCCGGCGCGGGCCCGGCACACCGCGTGCCAGTGGGCGCTCGCGGCGCGGTTCCCGGCGGAGGACCTCACCGGGCTGACCGCGGCGACCCGGGCCGCCTTCGAGGCCGCGCGGGCCGAGGCGCTGTGGCGTGACGGTGAGCTCATCGGGCTGACCTCCGGGTACCGTGACCCGCTCGAGCAGGGGCGCCTGTTCGACGCGGCGGTGGCCCGCGACGGATCCGTCGCCGCGGCCTTGCGTTCGGTCCTGCCGCCGCACGCGTCCCGGCACGTCGCCGGGACCGCGCTCGACGTGCGTCCCACCGAAGGTGCGCGCTGGCTGGAGCGGCACGGCGGCGGCCATCGTCTGTACCGGCCGTACGACAACGAGTGGTGGCACTTCGAGTACCGGCCGGACGGTCCGCCGATACGACTGCCGCATTCCGGCGTCGCCGAGCGGGATCCGCGGGCCAGCGCGGGGCCGGTGGATCGGCCATGATGACTCGCATGGACCAACCGTGCGGCTCGCCGGCAGCGCGAACCGCGACGCTCGTTGCCGGTATAGCCGGAGCCGCGCTGCTGGTGGCCACGGCGCCGCGGTTCAACCCCAGCGGCGGACCCGTGCCGTTGCTGGGGCTGCCGCTGCGGGTGACGGCCCGCAGTGCGCTCGCCGCCGCGTACGCCGCCATACCGGTCGTCGCGATCGTGATCGGGCTGGTCGCGCTGCGCCGGTGGCCGCTGCTGCTGCTCGCCGGGGGGCTGCTCGGCGCGTGGCCGCCGCTGGCCGAAGTGATGGGCGTTTTGTCCCCCGAGTGGATCGCAGTGCCGGTCACTGCCGCGCGGCCGCTCGTCATCGTCGGCGTCCTCGCCGCCGCTCAGTCGCTGATCCGCAGCGGCGAGACCGGTCGCGGCGCGACCGTCGCGGGATTGGCCTTGGGTTCGCCACTGCTCAGTTTGGCGCTGACCGGTCCATGGTGGCTGCGGACGCCGAACACGACACAGGCGTGGTACCTGGTGGTCATCGCGGTGTCCCTCGCCGCGGCGGCCCCGGCGGCGTGGCTGCTGCGCCGCGGCGACCGCCCGGCCGTTGGCGGTCGCCAGGGCTGGTCCCGGCTGCGACTGATCCTCGCGGGCAGCCTGGCCGTCGCCCTGATCCTCCCGATGGGCCTGCTGACCGGCAAGCGGCTCGCCGCGCTGCTCGGTGTGGCCCAGCACGCCATGACCCGGCACGGGTACGTCGAAGAAGCGGTCGTCGGCACGATCATGCTCGCCGTCGTGGCCGGCCTCGCCGTCATCGCCGGGCCGTGGTCGCTCGGCGGCGCGCTGACCGCGGCGACCGTGCAGGTGGCGGTGGCGGTGCCGATGCTGCTGGCGATAGGCGCGGTGCGCGCCACGTCGTCGGTCGCGGCCGCCGTGATCGCTGGCCTGGCACTGGGCGGCGCCTTCGCCTGGAGCCGCTGGCGGTTCGCGCTGGCCGCGGCGGTCACGGTGGCGGCCGCGGCGGCGCTGTTCATCGCGTACGCGGCGACGACCGGCCACCCGGAGAGGCTCGCCACCGAGCAAAGCGTCATCCCGGGGCTGCTGATCGCGGGGCTCGTCGCGGCGGCCACTGCCGCGATCGTCGGCGCCTGCGCGCCCGCACTGGCCCCCAGCGGCGCCGTGCCGGCCGCCCTCGGCCCACTCGCGGGCATGCTGGCGATCGGCGGGCAGGGCACGGTGCAGGCCACCTACATCCTGCCCGAATCGTCGTACTTCAACTCCGTAAACCCCCTCACCATGTCGGTCGCGCTGCTGCTCGTCGCCGCAGCCGCCACCGGCGGCCTGGGCTTCGCCCAGCAGTGGACGGCCCGCCGGGCCGAGCGCCGGCACGCCGAAGAGATCCGCCGGGAGGCCGCCGACGCCGAGCGCAACCGGCTGGCCCGCCCCATTCACGACGGCGTCCTGCAGGTGCTGGCCCTGATGCAGCGCCACGGCGGCGACCTCGGTGGCCCTGGCCCGCAACTGGCCGCCCTCGCCGGAGAGCAGGAGGTCGCCCTGCGCAACCTCCTCAGCGGCGCCACCACCCCGCCACCCGACCGGAGCGCCGCGCAGCGGGACCTGCGCGCCGGGCTCGCCGCCGTCGCCACAGCCACGGTCGAGGTCGCCACGCCTGCCGACCCGGTGCTCCTGGCCGACGCCACGGCGGCGGAACTGACGGCCGCGATCCACGCGGCCCTCGACAACGTCCGCCGCCACGCCGGCCCGGACGCACGCGCCTGGATCCTGCTGGAAGACGAGGGCGACGCGGTACGAGTGACGGTCCGCGACGACGGCGTCGGCTTCCCCCCGGACCGCCTCACCCAGGCCGCGGACGCCGGCCGGCTGGGCGTGGCCCAGTCGATGCGCGGCCGCATCGCCGACCTGGGCGGCCGCACGGAGATCTTCAGCCGCCCCGGCCGGGGCACCGAGGTCGAGTTCTGGGTACCCCGTCGCTGACCGGCCGTCCCCGAGCGGCGGCGACATGGAACCTCATAACGATCCGTTGAGCCGTCGCCTTCGGCGGTTGACGGCGAGCAACGCGCCGACCACCGCGCCGAGCAGGGCCGCACCGCCGTGAATGTCGCCGAGGACGAGCAGTACGAGCGCGACAAGCAGGCTCACGGTGGCCGGCAGGCGGCTTCTGGGGCCGGTTTCGAGCAGGAGCGCCGCCACCGCGAGGGACGCGGCGGAACCGAAGATGACGAGCGAGGTGCCCGCGCCGACAGGTTGCACCACGAGACCCCAGAGGTCGCCCAGCACCTGCACGGTGAGGGCGAGGACGACCCATCGAGCCCGACCCCAGAGCTGCTCGGCGAGCGTGCCGAGAACGGCGAGGCTCAGGAGGTTGAAGATCGTGCCGGGCCAGCCGCTGTCCTGCACGACGAACGACGTCACGAGGCGCCACAGCTGCCCGTCGCCGATCGCCGCCCGGTCGCGCCGGAGCGCCTCGAACAGCGCGGGCGCGAGTGTGAGCTGCAGCAGGGAGGGCACCGCGACGAGCACGAACGCGGCCATGGTGGCGATCGGTGGTCGTTGTGCCGCGCCGGGCGCTGGCGAGCCACGCAAGCCGGCACCGGCCACCCCGGCGGTCACGAGCAGCACGATATAGAGGACGGACACGATGGCATCCACGCGACCATCCTGTCTCAAGGACCGTCGCCGCCGTAGTCGCGCTGCGCGGCGAGTCGTCACATCGGGCGTCCAGCCCGGCGGAATGCCTTGACGAGGCCGCTCGCGCCGCCTTGCGTGGCGCCGGGCGATAGACCGGCGCCACGCACCGTCCAAAGTGTCTAGTCGGGCCGGTTATCGGTCGCTAAGCAGGATCCATGAGCGCCCGAAGTGCCGCGCAATGCGCCGCGTACGCCTTCCGCCCTGCGCGGGTCATCGAGAAGGTCGTGCTCGCACCTCGCCCATGACCGTCCTTCGTAGACTTGACGTAGTCGGCCGCTTCCAGCGCCGACATCTGCTTGGACAGGTCGGAGTCGGTCAGTCGCAGTTGTTCTTTGAGGAATCGAAACGACGCCGATGGCGCGTTGGCCAGGATCGCCATTGCCGCGAGCCGCTTGGGGACGTGGATGACCGGATCGAGACCGTCGATCATGCCAGCCTGTCCCGGACTTTGCCCGCGGCGATGGCGTACTTGCGCTCATAGATGACGAGGCCGGCCGTGACGAGCGCGAAGGCGGCCGCTGCCGCCACCGGCACACCGCCGAACCACCATGCGAGCGCGACCAGTACCGCGATGGCCGCGACGCCGACGAAGTAGCCGCGCCACACCGCCGCGATCTCCGCGGGGGGCTTGCCGTGACCGGGCATCGGCAGCGCACCGTGCCGTCGGCGCATCCAGATCAAGAACAGCGCCTCGGCCGCGAGCAGAATCCCAAGCCAGGCCGTGAAGATCGCGCCGTTCTCCCGCCACCAGGCGAATCCTGCGATGAACGCGGCGGTCCAGGCGCCCACGATCGGGGCGTACCACCATGGGGTCGGAGGGTACTGCACATAGGGCGCAGCAGCGGCGCGCTCCACGAGGAGCAGCTGCTCACGCACCTGGCCACTTTCCATACTGGAAACCATAGCGAGTACTTTCCACTTTGGGAAGTGGAAAGTACTCGCCCGCCGGTCAGGACCGTTCAGACAGCACCGCGGCTGACATCGAGACGCAACTGGTCGAAGACGTCGTCGAGGAAGTCCGCGCCGGCCTCGGTGAGGGTGCCGACCTCGACGGAGGCGCCAGCGAAGACGTGACCCGCGCCCTCTACCGGCAGCACGTCGCACCGAACGCCCTGCGCTCGCAGCGCTTCAGCAAACCCGACGGCCTCCGCGAGCGGAACGATCTCGTCATCGGTGCCATGGACGAGCAGGAACGGCGGCGCTTCCGGATGGATGTTGTGCAGGGGGCTCGCGAGCCGCGCGAAGGCCGCACGCTCGGCCAGCGGCCCGCCGAGAAGGATCGCCGGTTCCGCGAACGGGTCGTCCTGGGCTCGTACGGCCGAGAGGTCGACTGCGCCGTACCAGAGGATGACGGCCTGGATCGCGGCGTCACCGGTGCCGGTGAGCCCGGCGATCGCCGCAAGCTGGCCGCCGGCCGATTCACCCAGCACGGCGAGGCGGCCCGGATCGATCCGCAGCGCCGAGGCGTGGTGGCGCAGCCAGTGGATGGCCGCGTCGATGTCAGCCTGCTGCGCGGGGTAGGTGGCCTCCAGCGCCAGCCGGTAGTCGACGTCGGCGACAGCGTAACCCCGGGCCACCATGCGCTCGTGGAACCGGTGATCCACGGTCCATACCCGACTGCCGGTGATCCACCCACCGCCGTGGATCCAGAGCAGAACCGGGAACGGACCATCGCCCGGCGGCACATGCAGGTCGAGGTGCAGCGGACGGTACCCGAGCGGGGTCGAGACCACGCAGTTGGCGTGGGTGAGCGTCTTGCGGGGTTCGGGGATGGGATGAAAATCGGTCACGGGCTCAGCTTTCTCGTTGGGGTCGCGTATCGAGTGTCAATCTTCGACCCCGTAGCACAAAAACATATAGACCCCAGGCGCCTGCTTCTTTTTGCACAAACAGGGCTGGACATAGTCAGACATTTATTCTTTAAAATCTTTGGTAAATCGGTTGCCATCGGGCGTCTTCCTTGTGACGTTGTGAGCGTGACCTCGGATCCAGACACCGTGCCGGTTCCTGATCGCCGCCTGGTCGACCCAAGCGTGGTGCGACGGCTGATCGCCAGGCAGTTCCCGCAGTGGGCCCACCTCCCCGTCCGGCCCGTCGCGACCAACGGCTGGGACAACCAGACCTTTCATCTCGGTGACCGCATGTCGGTACGGCTGCCCACTGCCCAGGAATATGCGCTGGCGGTCGACAAGGAGCACCGATGGCTGCCGATACTGGCACCACGGGTGCCGCTGCCAATATCCAAGCCGTTGGCAATGGGCGAGCCCGGCGATGGGTTTGCCTTCCACTGGTCGGTGTATGAGTGGATCGACGGCGACCCCGCCGGCATCGACACCATCGGCGACCTGACCGAGTTCGCGGACAGCCTGGCCGCCTTCTTGGTCGCGCTGCGACGCGTCGATCCGGCCGGAGGGCCCGAGCCGGGGCTGCACAACTGGTTCCGTGGCGGGCCGCTGCAGATCTACGATGCTCAGACGCGACGGGCGGTCGAGGCGCTCGATGGCCGGGTACCCCGGGAAACAGTCTCGGCGGTTTGGCAGTCGGCGCTGGGGGCGCCCTGGGATCGCCGGCCGGTGTGGTTCCACGGCGACGTGGCGCTGGGAAACCTCTTGGTCCGTGACGGCGCGTTGGCTGCCGTCATCGACTTCGGCACCTGCGGTGTCGGCGACCCCGCGTGCGACCTGGCGATCGCTTGGACACTCCTGTCGGGAACGAGCCGCGAAGCGTTCCGTGCCAGGCTCGACGTGGACCCCATGACGTGGACCCGTGGGCGGGGGTGGGCGCTGTGGAAGGCGTTGATCACATACGCCGGTGCGCCGACCAGCGACCATGCCGCGGCCACGGAGGCGAAACGCGTCATCGACGAGGTGCTGACCGAGTACGCGGAATTCGGTTGACGAGTTCCACCGACCAGACTGACCACCACGTCCGAACCCAGGTCCCCCGTTGGGCCGGCTTCGAGGTACCGTGTCCGACACGAACGGACTCTCTCAAGCGGTCGCGACGGCGACCCGCCAAGAACGGGGGCAGGCAATGGGACGCGGACGAGCCAAGGCCAAGCAGGCGAAGATCGCCCGGGAGCTGAAGTACTTCAGCCCACCCACCAACCTCACCGCGCTGCAACGCGAGCTTGCCGACGCGCCCCAGACGGCCGACCACGACCAGGCCCACCACATCAGTGAAGGCGACGACGGCCCGGCCCGCTGAACGGCGAGCGCCCACGGGCCGAACCGGGAACAATCGGAGCAGGTGCTACGGGGAGGACGACCTTGCCACGAAACGCGATCATTTTCCACGGCACGGGCGCGAACCCGGACGTCGTCTGGCTTCCCTGGTTGGGCCGGCGACTGACCGAGCGTGGGTACGCGGTGCAGATCCCACACTATCCGGACATCAACGTGGAGCCGATCGCGACATTCCTGCCGAAGGTGCTGGCCAATCACCGCTTCGATGAGCACACCGTGCTTGTCGGGCACTCGGGCGGCGCTGCGCTGCTCCTCGCGCTCCTCGAGCACATCGACGTGACGGTGCCGCAGGCCATCCTCGTCGCCGGGTACTGCACGCGGCCGAATACCTCCGACGAGCCTGTCCTGCAGGAGCAGTACGACTGGGCGGCGATCAAGGCCCACGTCCGGGACCTGTACTTCGTCAATTCGCGGGTGGACCCGTACGGCTGCGACGAACAGCAGGGACGTGCCATGTTCGAGCGGTTGGGCGGCACGCAAATCGTCCGCGACGACGGGCACTTCGGCGACTACGACCAGCCGTACGACACGTTCGAGCTGCTCGACAAGCTCATCGACTGAGCACGGTCAGCGATGAGCTGACCCGCAGACCCCCTCCCACCGAGGGACTCCACGCCAACTCCATGACTGTCCACAATGGACTTTTGGTCCGCGCCAACCAGTCGGGTCGCGCCTTGACTCGATACTCAGATCATCTCTATATTGACCGGCATGGCGACTCGCATGCGTGAACCAACGTTCTGGATTCTCACCGCGCTGGCGCCCCAACCCCGTCACGGGTATGGCGTGATCCAGCAGACCACCCAGTTGTCGGGCGGCACGGTGACTCTCCAGGCCGGGACCCTGTATGCCGCGCTCGACCGGCTCACCGCCGAGGGGCTCATCGAGATCGACCGGGACGAGATCGTGGATGGGCGCACCCGGCGGTACTACCGGCTGACCAGTGACGGCGCGGAAGCGCTGGGCGCCGAGACCGAGCGGCTGCGGCGGAGCCTGGAGGCAGCGACCAGCCAACTGGCGACGCGCCGGCGGTTCGGGCTCGGGCTGGCCGACGCGCAACGGGTGGCCTGGTGAGCGGCGACCTCGCCCGACGGTACCGTCGACTGCTGTCTGTCTATCCGCCTGGGCCGCGTCGCGAGGAGCTGCTCGACACACTGCTGGAGTCCGCGCCCCCCGGTCGCCGGTGGCCGACCGTGCGGGCCTCGATCAGTCTGCTACGCCACGGCGCCCGCGCCCGGCTCGGCCGACCCGGCAGCGTTGCGGTGGTCGTGTTCGCCGTACTCGTAGCGCTCGCCGGTGCCGGGCTCGGCGCGATCGCGGGGGCGCGGCTTGGCTGGGAAGCCGCCCGGCCGCTGCCATCCGGCGCCGAGGCGGAGCAGCTGAAAGCGACCGTGTTTCCGGACATGACGGTGTGGGGCGGCGGTGACGCCGCGCTGTTTGTCCGGACCGACGACAACGAGGGCATCCAGTACGGGTACGCCGTCTACTGGGTCAAGCACACGCCCGCCACCCGCGAAGTGCGCGCGTTCAGCGAGGCTGTCCGGGACCGCCTGCAGGCGTCCGGTTGGCAGATCCGCAGCGACGTGGTCCCCGTTCTCAACCCTGGCGACGAGGGCGACGACAAGCAACACAAGGAGCAGTTCACCCGGACGTTCTGGGCCACCCGCGACGGCCTGGCCCTGCGCTTCACCAACGTCTACTGGTCCAACGTCTACTGGCCCCGCCCGGCCACTGAGTCGGACGGCGCGGCCACGTTCGAGTTGTCGCGAACCGAGCCGCCATGGATCCTGCCGGCCGGCGTGCTCGGCGCGCTTCTCGGCGCACTGATCGGCTGGGCACTCACCGCCTGGGTCAGCCGCCGTACCGAACGCAGTTGGCCGGCCACCCTGTTCGCCGCCGCCACAACCGGGTTCGCCCTGCTCCTTCTGCTGCCCGTGCTGCTGCTGCTATGCCTGGGCCTGATCCTAGGCGGGGATAAGACTCCGCAGGGGCAACCCGAGCAGCCCGTCTGGGCCGTGCTGTTCACCCTCTTCGGCGGCCTGACCAAGACTGTCGGCATCCTGGGCCTGGCGGTCCTCATCGTGGCCGCCTGGCCGCGACGACGCCGGCCGCCGGCGGACCAGCGGCGCGAACCAGCCCGGCTCGCGGCGCGTGGCATGTGGGTCGTGCCCGTCGTCGTCCTCACCGCCGTCGTCCTGCTCTGGGCCGCCGTGTCGGCCGCGCCGGAACTCGCCGTGATCCTGGGACTGCCCTGCCTCGCCGCCATCGGCCTCGCGGTCTGGCAGCGACACCGGTCGCGGAAAGCCCGACCCCAGCGGGATCCGGCTCCGGTACCGTCCTGGCGCGCGCAGGCCGTACCGATCATCGCGCTCGTCGCCCTCCTCGCGGTGATCTGGGCCGACGGCTGGAACAGGGCCGCCGACCTGATCCGGACGGTCAACACGACCGTGGCAGCGACGTCGCGATGCGCCCCGACAGGCCCACCGGATGAACCCGACCCGCACACCACCCGGCTCAGCCGCACCGCCCGGGTGTTCGTCAGCCCGCAGGCCACGCCCGACCAGGTCCAACTGGTGCAGGAGGCCATCGACCGGATCACCGCGACACACAGTTCGACGCCAAACCGCGACCCGCATTCCCGCGAGTTCCAGACGGCGTACTGCGGCGACGCCCGGCTGCCCGACGCGATCGGCCGGACCCTACCGTGGTACTTGACCGTCTACATGAGGAGCCCGGGCGCATTTGGCGCACTCGTGGACGAGGTCGCGAACGTGCCGGGCGTCGTGGCGGTGCGGCACGCCCCACCCGGCGACTGGTGACCTTCGTCGCCTGCACAGGCGCTAATGCGTTAGCCCTGATGGTCTGCCCATGCGAGGGTGGCAACCATGAGTAGTCATCTCATCCGCGACGTTTTCCAGGACCCGCTGGTGGAAGGAGAAGTGCCGTACGCCGTTCTCACTCCGGAGGGCTGGACGAGCGATGAGACACTGCCGCTGATCCTGTTTCTGCACGCCGCGAACTCCTCCAGCGACTTTCTGGCCATGGTGCAGTCGATCGCCGACGGCGCATGGGCGAATGGATCGCTGCCCCGATCCGTGATCGCCAGCGCCTCGACTCCCACGACCGGCGGCTTCTACATCGACCGGGCCGGCAACGGCTGGGAGAGTTTGATCGCGACGGCCTTCCCCCGGTTGCTGGAGAAGCAGTACGGCGCAGATCTGACCCGCGTGTCGTTGATGGGTTCTTCGATGGGCGGCTATGGCGCGCTGAAGATCGCCTTTGCGGAGCCGTCGCGGTGGCTCGCGGTAGCGGCGGTCGCTCCCGCTCTGCTACCCGTGCTGACGCCCGAGGAGGTACGAGCTCGCAACACCCTCGATGTGCTGGCCCGGTTGAGCAGCGAGATGGCCGACGAGGGTGGTGGGTTCGCCGCCAACAGTGTCCTGCACCGACTGCGAGGCAACGCCGACGCTGTCCGAGCCAGTGGCTTGCCGATCTTCCTGCGTTGCGGCGACGCTGACGTGTTCGCGATGCAGGACGGCACCGAGCAACTCCATCGGGCGCTCTGGGACCTTGACATCGGCCACGAGTACCACCTGGTCCACGGTGCCGATCACCTGGGCCCTGAGGCGATCTCCGCGCTACGGGCCGCGCTGGCGTTCATCGGAGCGGCCCAGCGCAGAGCGGCGGGCGAGGACCGCACCGCGGCGGATCGGGAGCTGGAAGCGGCGTGGCGGGACTGGGCCGCCGGCGGTCGGCAGGGAGACCCGCCCAAGCTTGACGCCTTCGGCGTCAGCGCTTCCGTTGCCCTGCGCGCGATGCTCGAACCAGAGCTGGCGGAGGCGGTACGGCGGGACCCGACGACTGCCCGCCGATACGGGATCCTCCCGGATTGAGTCGTTGCGGGCCGTCCGGAGCGGGGGACGGCCCACAACGGTCGCGGCCAGCGGCCGCAGATCTACTTTCGGCGACTGCGGAGCCCGGTGATCGGCCCGTACGGTGGCCGCATGACGGCCGACATGCCCACTCGATCGCCCGGGCCGATGACTCCCGCGGCCCGCGCTCTGGCGCCAGACCTGGCGCGTGGGTTCATGCTGCTGTTCATCGCGCTGGCCAACTCGCACTATTTCCTGACCGGCCCATCGGTACTGGGTGGCTACCCGCAGAACGGATCGGGTCTCGACGCGGCCGTCATCTGGCTGATCTCGACCTTCGTCGACGGCCGTGCGTTCCCAATGTTCGGGCTGCTGTTCGGGTACGGCGTCGCCCGGATCGTCCGCCGCCATGAGGCATCGAAACCTCGGGCGGTGCGCCGGCTGCTATGGCGGCGCAGCGCCGCGCTCCTGGTCGTGGGTCTGCTGGACGCGCTGCTGTTCTACGTCGGTGACATCCTGGCGGCCTACGGGGTGCTGCTGTTCCTGGGGGCCTGGGCGGTGCGCTGGCGCGACCGCTGGCTGCTCCTGACAGCGCTCGCGTTCTTCGTGCTCAACTCCCTGCCGAGCGACGGCTCGCTCGTCATCAGCCTGGCCGGACCCGACGCCGCGATGCTTCCGCCGGACGGAGTCACCATGGTGGCCGAACGAGCTCGGGTGGCGCTCTTCGTGGCGTTCCTCGGCCCGCTGGGCTTCATATGCCCGTTCATGGTGGGGTTGTGGGCGGGCCGCCGGCGCATCCTCGAGTACCCGGAGCGGCACCGCCTGCTTCTGGGCGTCACAGCGTCGATCGGCATCGGTGCCGCGGTGCTCGGCGCTCAGCCGGTCTCGCTGGTGCTCGCCGGCGTGGTGACGCCGCCGAACCGACCGACGCTCGAACTGCTGGGCTCCCTCCATGACACGACCGGGACGCTGGGCGGCTTCGGTTATGCCGCCCTGCTGGCACTGATCGCGGCCCGGCTCCACGGCCGCCGACGGCCGGTCACCGACGCGATCGCCGCCACGGGCCAACGGTCGATGACCTGCTACCTGATGCAGTCGGTGATCTGGGCCGTCGCCTTCACACCCTTCCTGCTCGACCTCTCCAGCACCATGGGTGTCACAGGCACGGCACTGCTCGCAACGGGAACCTGGATCGTGACGGTGGTCCTCGCCGATCGCATGCGCCACGCCGGCAACCGCGGACCGTTCGAATCCCTCGTCCGACGCGTCACCTACGGACCCGGGGCGCTCGCCCGCACCTCAGACCCTGCCGGAGACGAGCGCCGGCCTGAACCGCGGACGTGGTCAACGTGAGACGCGCCGACTCCATTGGGCCAGCACCCACAACACCAGCATGTCTACCGCGAGGGCCGTTACCGCGGCGAACTGGTTGACGGTGAACTTGAAGACCTGTCCGACGAGCAGATCGGTCAGCAACGCGAGTCTGAGCCACCGGATGCCGGTCGCGCGGTCGCCGCGCAACGCTGCCGCACCGCGGATGCTCAGCAGCGCCGTACACACCGCCGCACCGATGACCACCAGGTCAGCTCGCCGCTCCCCGGCATGGTCGAGGGCGCCGGTGACGGATTCGGCCACTGCACCGACGATCGTCAGCGTGGGCAGCACGATGAGATAGCACGACGCCGCCGTCAGGGTCCACGATGGCCGAAGCAGTGTGTCCAACCGAGCGCGCAGCCGGTCGCCTGCGGCGCGCCAACGGTCGACGCGCCGCGGCTCGGCGTCGGGTATCGCGTTGAGCAGCCGGACCAGCGCGCGGTCGACGTCGCGCTCCGATCCTGTCACCAGCTCGACGGCCTCCATCCGCTGCCGTGTGGTCAGGCCCGAGATGACTCCGGTCAGCGCGGCGTTGGCGGCGTCGGCACGCCGCTCGTCCACCGTGCGCTCGACCGGCCGGCGTAGCCACTGCGTCATGACGACCAGCACGGCGAACGTGAGGTAGATGATGCCGGCGGCGGGCCGGTAGAAGTAGTCCGTCTCTTCGGTGATGAATTTGCCCACCTCGTCGACGAACAGCCCGAATCCCGCACCGCCGAGCATGGCGCTGCAGATCCGCGTGGCCCGGCCCAGGAAGACCAGCGCGACGCCGAGCGCCACCATCATGAGCAGGCCGCCCCACAGCACGTGGGCGATGTGCAGGCTCCCGCCGGCAATCTTGGGATACCCGGTCGCTGCCAGGTACGCCCGGGTGAGCAGGACTGTGCTGATACCGCAGAGCACGAACGCCTGCAGGTGGGTCGCGGCACTGCCGGCGCGGACGAACCCCGGTGGTTGCGAGACCATGTGATCAACGATATTCCTGATCGGTGCCGTCCTGTTCCGATACACGCGCGTAGGTCACGTCTACGGCGGCACGTTGACGAGCATCACTCCGAGGCGCTTCGCCCGGCCGGTGGAACGCAGCCGGGACATAACCGCTGTGATGGTCCGGCCGCGCGGGGCGGCGTGGTCCAGCGGCACCGCCAGGTCGCCGCGCTCGGCACCGGCCCGGTCCAGATCCCCGCCGATATCGTCATCCGGGCCGGTCTGCAGCCGTGCCAGTTGGTTCGGTGCCGTTGCCCCGCATCGGCCTCGGTAGGGGGTAGCAGGCCGATGCCGGTGACAACAGCGGTGAGCCCAGCGACGCGCGCCAGCGTGGTCAACCTGCGTCGCACAGGGCGACCTCCAGTACGGTGTGCAGGCTTGCCGGTCAGGCGCGGGTGAACTCCATGATCCAGTTGGATTCCCACGTTTGCCCGCCGTCGACGGAGAACCGCTGCTCCCAGCGCGCCGAGGTGGGAGTGATGTCCGACCAGATGAAGTGCGCCTTGATCGGCCTTCCTTCGTGCGTGTCGTCGCCGTAGAAGTCGCCGCGACCATCGACGAAGGTGCCGACCACCGGCGGGTAGAGCAGGCCGGTGGTGCTGCTCGCCCAGTAGATCGACCACTCCTTGCGTTCGACGTCGAACAGCCGCAGCGTGTAGCCGCGGTTGCCCAGCGTCGGGAAGACGATCTCCTCGGTGTTGCCGCCACCGTTGAAGATGCTCTGGCAGGTCACTGTGCTCGGGAAATGGTCCCACTCGTCGCTGTCGACGAAGAGCGTCCGGAGGCGCTGGTTGACCACGTTCCACGAGCCGACGAGGAAGTCGAAGTCGTTCATGAAGGCGATCATGAGACGCTACCCCTGACATCTTCCGTCAGTGGTCTGGAAGACTGTCTCAGTGCGTGCCAGCCGATTACTGTCCCTGCTGCTGTTGCTGCAGAACCGCGGACGGATGAGCGCCGCACAGCTCGCCGCGGAGCTCGGCGTCACCGCCCGGACCGTCTACCGAGACGTCGAGGCGCTGGCCGCGGCGGGCGTGCCGATCTACGCGGAGCAGGGGCCTACCGGCGGGTACCAGCTAATGGACGGCTACCGCACCCGGTTGACCGGACTGACCGCCGACGAGGCCGAGTCGCTGTTCCTGACCGGTATGCCGCAGCCGGCCGCCGAACTGGGACTCGGCGCCCAGGTGGCCGCCGCCGAACTGAAGTTGATGGCGGCGCTACCCACTCCATATCGGGAGGCGTCGACACGAATCCGGCAGCGCTTCCACCTCGACGCGCCGGGTTGGTACCGCGAGCCGGACGCCGTGCCACATCTGCTCGCCGTCGCGGAGGCGCTCTGGCAGGACCAGGTCATCGAGGTCCGGTACCGTCGCTGGGCGCCTCGGCCCGGTGTGGTCGTCCGGCGGCTGCACCCACTGGGACTCGTCCTCAAAGCGGGGGTCTGGTATCTGATCGCCGCCCGCCGCGATGAGCCGCGCACCTACCGGGTCTCCGCCATCGTCGAGCTGCAGCGGCTGCCGGAGACCTTCACCCGCCCCGACGGCTTCGACCTGGCCAAGTTCTGGCAGGCACACGTCGAACGGTACGAGCGGGCCGAGACGGCCGAGGTCGCCGTGGTGCGCCTGTCGCCCGCAGGGATCGCAGCCCTGCCCGACATCCTCGGCCCGAGGGCCAGCCGGCTGGCGACGCGCACCCTCACACCCGCCGATCCGGACGGCTGGCGACGCGTCACCATCCCGCTGGAAAGCGTGGAACACGCCACTGCCGGCTTACTCCGGCTCGGCGCGGACGCGCAGGCACTCGCCCCTCCCGAACTGGTCGAGCGGATCGCCGCAACGATCCGGGCGATGACCCGGCTGTACCCGACGGCGTCGGGGGATTGACACAGGCTCGGACGGCGGAGGCGGACACGGTTGGCGGCGCTGTCGGTGGTTGACGCCACTACTCCGTCCTGCGATGCTACGTCCGACGTAGTAATCGGAGGTGGCATGTCCGGACTCACCGAGTTCGGCCGGTTCTCAGAACCGGCCTTGCTCATCCTCGTCAGCCTCGCCGAGGGCCCAAAGCACGGATACGCGATGCAGGACGACATCGCCGCTCTCGCTGGGGACCGTCCCGGCCCTGGCACGTTGTACGGCGCGATCCGCCGCCTCGAGGAGCAGGGATTCATCCAGGCACTGCCGGAGCGGGAACGCCGCAAGCCGTACCAGCTCACCGACAGTGGCCGGGCGGCGCTGCAGGCGGAACTGGCACGCATGCGGGCCGTCTCCACTGCCGGACTGCGCCGGTTGGCCCTGTCATGAGCCGCGCCGCACGGCTGGTCCTCGCCCTCTACCCGCGCCCCGTCCGGGACCGGTATGGCCCGGAGATCGCCGACCTGCTCGCCCACTCACGGCGACCGGGCCGCGACCTGGCCGACGTGGCCAGGAGCGCGCTCGCCGAACACCGGCAAGCACTCACGTACACGCGGCTACGTCCCCACCTGAACGCGGCCGCCGGCCTGGTCGTCGCACCCATGGCCTTCGCCGGCGCATACCTCGCCGTCTACACCCTCTGCGCGTCGGCATTCGCAGCTGTCGCCGCCATCGCCGGCGTATCGGACACATACCAGACATCCTGGCGCATCGCGTCGGCGGCAGCGGCCCTCCCGATCGCAGCGGGGGCGATCTGGCTGGCGGGGCACGCGCGGCTGCCGTTCACCTCGGCGCTCGCGCCGACGGGGCTCGCCGTCGGCGCCCTGCCGCTGGTGCTGCTCCTCAACGGGACTGGCTCATGGCCCATGATTGCCGCCCTCGGGTGCTGGTGGGCGGCGACCGGCGCACTGTCCACAGTGGCCGTCGGGTTGGTCCGCCGGGGACGCCGGCGCCGCGCGGTACTCACGCTGGCGCTCGGTGGCGTGCTGGCGTGCGTGCTGGCGTTTGCCGTGTATGGCTCGTCGGCTCTCGGCTCGGCGTCCGTGGCCCTGGGCGTCTACCCGGTCACCGCACTCGGCATGGATCCCCGGATCATCGGCGACCCAGCCGGAAACGTGGCCGACAAGATGACGATCATGCCTGCGTTGCTCACCATTTGTACCGCTTACGCCCTCGGACTGGTGACCACCGCGCGCCGCGCGCGTCGCTGATCCACGTGCGTCACGTCGGCGTCTCGTCGCCGGCCGATTCCGATGTACTGTTGGGGAACGAACGAACATTCTCTCGCGCGGTCGCGGCGGCGACCCAGGCATGATGGGGGCGGGCATGGGACGCGGACGGGCCAAGGCCAAGCAGGCGAAAATCGCCCGGGACCTGAAGTACTTCAGCCCACCCACCAACCTCACCGCGCTGCAACGCGAACTCGCCGGCGCGCCCCAGACGGCCGACCACGACCAGACCCACCACATCGGTGAAGGCGACGGCGGCCGCGAACGATGAGCGGCCGGCCGATCGGGGCGGTCGCTAGGCGATGAGGCCGGACTGGTAGGCGAATACCACCAGTTGGGCCCGGTCACGGGCACCGAGCTTGATCATTGCGCGGCCGACGTGGGTACGGGCTGTCGCGACACTGATGCCGAGCCGTTCGGCGATTTCGTGGTTTGCCAAGCCCTCGGCGGCAAGGACCATGATCTCGCGTTCGCGATCGGTGAGGGTGCGCAGTTGCGGGTGCGGGGTCGTGGCCCGCGGTGCGAGGGTGACAAACTCGCGGACCAGGGTGCGCGTGACCGACGGCGACATCAGCGCCCCGCCGCCGGCTACGGTCCGGATGGCGCGTAGCAGATCCGCGGGACTGGTGTCCTTGAGCAGGAAGCCGCTCGCGCCGTGGCGTAGCGCGTCAAAGACGTATTGATCATGCTCGAATGTGGTCAGTACGATGATCCGGGTTTCCGCCAGTTCGGGGTCGGCGGTGATGCGGCGGGTGGCCTCAAGTCCGTCGATGCCGGGCATCCGGACGTCCATGAGCACGATGTCGGGGCGGGTCCGCGTGGCTGCCTCCAGCGCGCCGAGTCCGTCCGCGGCCTCGCCGACGCAGGCCAGGTCGTCTTCGTTGTCGATGAGTGTCCGCAGCCCGAACCGGACCAGGTCCTGATCGTCGACGATGAGCACGTTGATCATGCCTGGGTTCCGATCGGTAGCCGCGCGTGTACTTCAAATCGTTCGGCCACCGGGCCGGCGGTGAACTCGCCACCCAACGCCTCGACCCGGGCCCGCATGCCCGCGATGCCCGAGCCGGCGCCGCTGATCGTCGCGCCGGTCCGCGGGTTGGCCACGGTGATCGTGACGCTGCCGGGCTGGTACCGGACGGTGACCTCGGCCCGATCGCAACCGCCGTGCCGAAGGACGTTGGTGAGGGACTCTTGCACGATGCGGTACGCGGCGAGGTCGACGGCGCCCGTCAGCGGGTGGTCCGCCGCGCCGGAGATGTTCAGGCGGACGTCGATGCCGGCGTCGGCCATCCGTCGGCTCAGCTGTTCGAGACTGGCCAGACCGTGCGACGGAGTTCGCTCGTCGTCGGTCCGGCGGACCACGGCGAGTGTGGCGCGCAACTCGTCGAGAGCCTGCTGGCTGGTACGGCTGATCGCAGTCAGGGCTACCTGCGCGTGGCTGGGCTGGCGCGCCATGACGTGCAGGGCAACGTCGGCCTGCATCTTGATGGCGACCAGGCCGTGGCCGACGATGTCGTGGACCTCCTGCGCCACGCGCAGCCGCTCTTCGGCGACACGCTGGCGGACCGCCTCGGCTCGTGACCGCTGCGCGGCGGCGTGCCGCAGCCGCAGACCGTATCCGACCGTGGCCGGCACGACGGTCCAGGCGGCGACCGGCACGACGCCGAGCCAACCCAGCGGTCGGCCCGAGCTGAACAGGTGTACGAGCATCAGCCCGAGGGCTGCGGCGGAGCACCACAGCGCCGGCCGCAGCGGCCCGTGCCGGGTCGCGCTGTAGACGGCGAGCATGAACACGATCAGGATGGGACCGTACGCATAGCCGGCTATGAGGTACAGCGCGCGACGGGGACAGCGGTTTCAACTCCCCGCACCATCGCGGAGCGGCTGTGCAGCGCCAGCTCGGTGTCATCGCCGAGCGCCTGCTGCGGCGGCCACCGGATCGTTGAGGACGCCAGCCCGAACGAGGCGCCGTTCGGGGAGGATTCTACGGCGTGCCGGGAAGCCGGACCGTGACGAGGAGACCGCCGTTGGGGCTGGGGGCGAGATCGAGGGTCCCGTCGTGGGCCCGGACAATGCTGTGCACGATGGCCAGGCCGAGGCCGACACCGGCGTGCTCGTCGGTGCGTACGCGTTCGGTTCCGCGCTGGAAGGGTTCGGTGAGGGTCGGTACCAGTTCCGGTGGGAGCCGACGGCCCGTGTTCTCGACCCGCAGCACGCTCGTGTCGCCGTGCGCCTCGGTGTGGACCGTCACGATGCCGCCGGCGGGGAGGTTGTGGACGATGGCGTTCTGGACGAGGTTCGTCACCATCCGCAGCAGAAGCTCCGCGGAGCCGCTGGTCTGGGCCGCCCCGCCGGTGACGTCGAGCGTGATCCGGCGCTGTTCGGCAAGGGGAAGCAGTGTTTCGGCGGCTTCTTCGGCGATGAGGGAGAGTTCGACGCGCTCGCGGGTGAAGTCTCCGCGGTCGCCGCGGCTGAGCAGCAGGAGGGCCTCGGTGAGGTCGATCGCCCGCGTATTGACAGCGTGCAGGCGTTCGATGAGTTCGTCCCGGTCCCGCGTGGGGTCCTTGCGGGCGACGTCGAGGAGCGTCCGCGAGATCGCCAGCGGGGTGCGCAGTTCGTGGGAGGCATTCGCGGCGAACCTCTGCTGCTCGGCGACGTGGGACTCGACTTGTTCGAGCATCGAGTCGAACGCGTCGGAGAGTTCACGGAATTCGTCCTGGCGGCCCTTCATGCGGATCCGGTGGGACAGCGACCCGTTCCCAGCCATCCGGGCCGCATCCGTGATCTGTGTGAGTGGTGCGAGCATCCGGCCGGCGAGGATCCATCCTCCGACGAGGCCGAACGCCAGCAGGAATGCCAACACGGCGGCGGCCCTCGGAGCGAAAACGTGCAGGAGGCTGGATCGGATGGGAAAAACACCCTCAGCGGGGATGTCACCGGAGCCGGGGAGGAGGAGCGCACGGTCGGGGACGTAACGCAGGAGGAACACCCACACCGTCGCGAGCAGCAGGGCGCCGGCAAGCATGAGGAATCCGGCGTAGCTGAGGGTGAGTTTGACGCGAACGCTCAACCCCGGTTTCCTATCCACGCTCGCCTCCGGCCGCCGGTTGCGTGTCGATGCGGTAGCCGACGCCGGGCACGGTGGCGATGATCCATGGTTGGCCGAGCCGTTTGCGCAGTGCGGAGACGGTGATGCGCACGGCGTTGGTGAGGGGGTTGGCGTTCTCGTCCCAGGCCCGTTCCAGTAGCTCTTCGGCGCTGACGATGCCGCCCTCGGCGGCGATGAGGACTTCCAGGACGGCGAACTGTTTGCGGGTGAGTGCGACGTGGCGTTCGTCGCGGAAGACCTCCCGGCGGAAGGGGTCGAGGCGCAGGCCCGCGATCTCGCGGACCGGGGGTCGGGCGTACGCGCGTCTGCGGTTGAGCGCCCTCAGCCGCAGGACGAGCTCTCGCAGCTCGAACGGTTTGGTGAGGTAGTCGTCGGCGCCGAGCTCGAACCCGGAAGCCTTGTCGTCGATCCGGTCCGCAGCGGTGAGCATGAGGATCGGGATGCCGCTGCCGGACGCGACGATGCGCCGGGCGACCTCGTCGCCGGAGGGGCCGGGGATGTCGCGGTCGAGGACCGCGAGGTCGTAGGAGTTGACGCTGAGCAGTTCCAGGGCGGTGTCGCCGTCGCCGGCGATGTCGGCGGCGATCGCCTCCAGCCGCAGACCGTCGCGGACGGCTTCGGCCAGGTAGGGCTCGTCCTCCACGATCAGCACGCGCATGCTGAAAGCCTACGATCGGTTTGCCTACTGGACACGCGACTCAGTCCGTCGTGGCCGACGCGGGGTGAGACTGGTCCGACGGCACCTCCGCCGCATTGCGCCACCAGCGGCGTGACGCCAGCCCGGCCAGCAGAGCGCCGGCGGCGTTGACCAGTATGTCATCGACAGAGGACACCCGGTCCAGCCGGAAGAAGTACTGTGCGGTTTCGATCAGGGCCGAGCAGCCCGCCCCGAGCGCCAGAATCCGCGGCACGGACCCCAGTGCCGCGAAACGCATCGGGGCGAAGAACCCCAGCGCCGCGAAGACGAGCAGGTTGCCGCCGATCCCGACCGGCCCCATCGTGATCAGGTCCCGCAGCGGGATCAGGCTTACCCGGCCGGGGACGATGCCGGCCCCCGGGCCCGGTTGCAGGGTCAGCCACACCATCGGCACCGTCCCGTAGACCATGCCCACCTCGGCCAGCGACATCCGCCACACCGAGGTGACGCCGGCGGCGCGCCGGAGGCTCGCCAGAGCCCACACCAGCAGCGCAGGCAACGGCAGCCCGACCAGCATCATCAGCAGCGGACCGTTGAACGTGTCGTAGCAGCCGTGCCACCGCCCGGCCATGCACGCTGGAGCGGTCATCATGAGCGGCCGTCGCACGAGGACCGCGACGCCCGCCACGCCCAGGATCGCCAGACTGACGAGCACGATCCTGCGCGTGCGGCGGGGTGGTGCGGACGGGGGTGCGCTGTGGTTCATGCCCTCATTAGAGACGGAGGGCCGTTGCGGTGGCGTATGCAGTTTTGGATACGCTCGCGATACACGGAATCCTCGCCCACCCCTCAGCCACCCGCCCCGCCACCGGCCGGGGCCCCGGTGATGGCCTGCGTCTCCTGCTCGAGGAGGTCCAGTAGGCTGGCGGTGTCGCGGTTGACGAGGGTGACGGCGACCCAGCCGGTGTACGGGTAGATGCTCCAGTTGGCGCCGACACCGGGGTTTCCACCGGAACGCTGGTACTGCCACTGGCCATTGACGATGTCGATCGCGAGCCCGTACGCACCGAACGACGCCGGCCCGTGGGGGATCTTGGCCCCGAGGAGCACGTCGGCCCAGGGCCGCTCGAGCAGCGTGCCGTCGCGAAGCGCGTTGGCGAACCGGACCAGATCCGGCGCGGTGGCGAAGCCACCGTCCCCGGGGGCATCGATGAAGGCACGGCCCGGGTTCTTGCCGAGTATGTACGGGTACGGGCTGCCCTGGTCCAGGTTGCGGAGGGCGTCCACCACGCTGCCGTTGGCCAGCTTCATGTACGGATGCGCGATGTGCTTGTCGGTGAGCCACTGCGGCCGGGTGTAGAACGCCGAGCCGGTCATGCCGCAGCGCTTGAAGATGTTCCCCTGGACGTAGTCCCAGTACGTCGTGCCGGCCACGGCCTCCACGATCAGCGCGGAAATGGTGACCTCCGCCTCCGAGTGGGCGGTGTCGGGAGTGCCCGGGACGCCCACCAGTTTCGCCTGCCGGGCCCGCTGCTCGTAGTACTCGTGCACCTCGTCCCGGCTCTGGAAGACGCGTTGCACGTCCTCATCCGGGCTGTCCAGCCCGGAAGTGCCGGACAGCAGGTGGTGGATGTTGACCTGCTCGGCGATGTCGTTGGCGAAGCCGGTCAGGTGGGCGCCCACCGTGTCCGACAGCCGCAGCTTGCCCTGCTGGGCCAGCTGCAAGATGGCCACCGCGTGAAACGGCTTGCCCGCCGAACTGAGGCTGAACGCGGTGCCCTCGCGGTTGGGGATCCCCTTCTCCTGGTCAGCCATGCCGTAGCTGCGGGACAGCACCGTCCGGCCCCGGTGCGACAGCAGCACCACACCGGAGAACTTGCCCTCGGCGGCCAGCTGCGCCACGTACCGGTCGTAGGCGCCGCCGGGCAGGGTGTCCGGCGGGATCTGGTCGTGCCCGGACGAGGCGGTTGGGATCGAGTCGGCGTGGCCGAGCCCGGCGTTCACCAGAGGCGCGCCGGCCGCCACCACGCCGGCGGCCGCCAGTCCGCCCCATCTGAACAGCCGCCGCCGGTCGATGCCCTGTACCGAATCCGAGTCCATGATCACGGTCCTTTCCCAGTCGACAAACCTGGCGCTGACGGTGGTGCGCTGTGGTTCATGCCTCCACTGAAGACGGAAGACTGTTGCGCTGGCGTATGCATTTTTCGATACGCCCGCGATACACGTTCCGGGAAGATCACTGGTCGTCGTATGCCGTGGCGATCTCGCGTGCGACCTTGTCATCGCTCGGTCGGCATCAGCCCTGTGACATCGGCTGCTGGCTTGCTGGGGCGGCATCGGCGGGGCCAGCGGCGATGACCGCGTCGAGCATGCCCTGTGACCTCTGCAGATCTTTGATCGCGTGGGTGATGCGCTCGCGCTCGCGGCGCAGTTCCGCCACCAGGTCGGAACACACCGGCGCGAGGTTCGGGCCGTCGTCACGGACGCATGGCAGGACCTGGGCGATGGTGGTGGTCGACAGTCCGGCTGCGAGCAGGGTGCGGATGCGCCGAACGGTGTCCACGTCCGCGTCGCTGTAGGCACGGTAGCCGCTGGGCAGCCGTGTCGGCGCTAGCAGCCCCTGTTCTTCGTAGTAGCGCAGCAGTCGCTCGCTGACCCCGGTCCGGCGGACCATCTCCCCGATGCGCACGTGGTCTGCACCTCACCGCATTGACTCTCACACCGATGTGAGACTTTAGCGTTCGGTCATGACCACCGGCACAGTCCCCTCGGCGACCCAGTCACGCCTGCTCCCTGCGCCGGGCCGGGCAGCCGCCTTGGCGGTGCTCACCGCATGCGTGTTCGTGGTGGGCACCGCCGAGTGGGTCATGGTCGGGCTGATGCCCCAGCTGTCCGCCGATCTGCATCGCCCGCTGCCCGCCGTCGGGTCCCTGGTGACCTGGTACGCCCTTGTGGTCACCGTCGCCGGGCCCCTGGTGACAGTGGGGATGCTGCGCCTGGCACGCCGCCGCGCGCTGCTGGTCTTGCTGGGCGTGTTCGTCGCTGGCAACCTCGCCGCAGCTTTGGCGGGCAGCTTCGGCGCCCTGGTGGCGGCCCGGATGCTGACCGCGATCAGCGCCTCCGCCTTCAACCTCGGCGTCGCCGGCGGCTCCCTCCTCGGCGGCCAAGCCCTCACCGCTGGTCTCAGCCTGCATGACCTGCCCTGGGTCGGTGCCCTGGTGGCCGGAGGCGCCGTGCTCCTCGCAGCCGAGGCCGCCCGCCGATCACGCACCACCACGGTCACCACGGAGTGACCCCCACAGAGAACAAAGGAGAGACACGTATGTCCAGTGCCCTGCCCAGCTCCAGCCTCGGCCGCGTGGTGCGCGGCACCGGCCCGGGCCTGCTGCTCGCCCATGGTGCCGGCGGCGGTATCGACGCCAACTACGGCCCCATCCTGGATACCCTGGCCGCGCAGCACACCATCGTCGGGCCCGACTACCCCGGCACCGGCCGCACTCCGCGTGCAGAAGCTCCGCTTTCCCTGGACGGCCTAGCCGATGAGCTGGTCGCCACCGCCGTGGAGGAGGGCGTGCAGACCTTCGCCATCGCCGGTTACTCGCTCGGCAGCCCGGTCGCCATCCGGGCCGCCACCCGTCACCCTGATCGCGTGACCGCTCTGGTCCTCACCGCAGGATTCGCCCACCCCAACCCGCGGTTCCTGCTCGCGGCCCGGCTGTGGCGCGACCTGCTCCGCGCGAACGACCTGGAGCACGTCGCCGGCTTCCTGTCCCTTATCGGCCTCAGCGCTCCCGCCCTGGACGACGTCGGCCAAGACGACCTCGACGCGGCCATCAGGACCACCGCGGCCACGATCCCGCCGGGCACGCCGGAGCACCTCGATCTGCTCATCAACCATGTCGACGTACGAGCAGATCTCACCGCGCTCACGGTGCCGGCACTCGTCATCTCCACCACGCTCGACCAGCTCGTCACCCCGCACCACCACCGGGAGCTCGCCAACGCCATCCCCGGGGCGCGCTACGCCGAGATCCCATCCGGGCATCTACCGTTCATCGAGCAGCCCGAGCAGTGGAGTGCCCTCATCCGCGACTTCCTCCGCCAGAGCCGCACCTGAAAGCCCCACGCCGGTCGAGTCAAGGCCCGGTCACGTCAGCGCTACCGGGTGGAAAAGCCATCCAGGATGACGTCGATGGCGCGTTCGAGCACCGCAGCTGGGACCGGCGCGACCGCGGTGGTCTGGGCCAAGCCGCGTACTAACAGATAGAGTTCCTCAACGCCGACCTCCGGCCGGACCGCGCCGGCGGCTTGGGCACGTCGTAGCGCCATGTCGACTGCAGCCTTCACCTCGCCTGCCACTGTGACGACGGCCGGTGGGGCATCGCCCAGCATTGAGGCCAAGGTGAGCTTGTTCGCGCCGCGCTCGATCATCTCGCGGATCAGCGCGTGCAACGCCGCCGCCGGATCGGGCGCGGCGGCTGCGGCCCGGGTCCGGTCGAGCAGGCTGGTGAAATGCCGCACCAACGCGGCCTCGATCAGCGCCTCCTTGCTCGGGAAGTGCCGGAACACGGTCGCGATGCCTACGCCGGCCAGCCGCGCCACCTCTTCGGTGGAGCCGGCCTCGCCGTGCGTGCCGAAGACGTGGTCGGCTGCGGCAAGGATGCGCTCGCGGTTCTCCCGGGCATCCTGACGCATGCGACCACCTTAACCGAAGTCTGGATTTCGCTACGCTAACCGGAGTCACGACTCTGGTAGGAGGTCGCATCTTGCGTACGCCCGAGGAAACCGTCCGCGCCGTGGCCGCCGGCATCTGCCGCCTCATGCGTGGGGGGCTCACCGCCGCCGAGGAGGCGGCACAGATCGACGAACTGGCAGCCTGCTACGCCGAGCGCACCGACGTGCGCCACCCGTTCCACCCGGTCGGCGACACCCCGCTGCTCAGCCGGGCCAGGGTGCGAGAGCACTTCGGCACCGGCGGTCCCCCGGCCGGTGTGGAGCGCTACGACGTCGTTGACGACCACGTGTATGCGACACCGGACCCCGAGGTGGTGATCTTCGAATTCCGGTACGCCGGCGTGGTTGACGGCCGCGCCTTCACGCTGCCCTGCATCTTCGTGGCCCGAGTCCGGAACGGCGAAATCGTCGAGTCCCGTGACTACGTTGACCATGTGGCCGGCGCCCGCGCCTTCGGCCGCCTGCCCGCCCTGGCCGCCGCGCTTACCGCGTCTCAGGTTCCCGCCGGCAGTACCAGCGCCGAATCGGCCTTGACCGCCTGAACGCACGAGCCGCCTTCGGGTTCGCGCTATCGCGGATCCGCAGGCTCGTGACGACGCTGCCGGCCGGCGGCGCGGCGGTTGTCGGCCAGGAACCTGCTCACGATTCGCCCACAGGCGGCAACCGTCGCCCGCGCGCACTTGCAGATCCATAGCCGACAGTATGAGCGCCGAGAACCCCGACGGTGGCCGCGCCCAACTCAGGTCACGTGTGGGGATGCGCTGGTGACGCCGTCCAAGAGGGTGGTCAGGTTGTGGTGGAAGGTTTCCTCGGCGTTGAGGTGGGCGCCGTCGATGACGAGCCGGGCGATGGTGGGGTAGCGGCCCGTTTCGAGCATGCGTGTCAGGTAGGGCCCGAGGGCGACCTGCCAGGCGGACACGTCGGTACCGGTTGAACGGGCGGTGCGGCGCTCGGTGATCTCCCTGCGGAGCGCTCCGACGATGAACGCGTTGAGGGCGCCCAAGGCCCGCTGGAGATCGTCGATACCGCGCACGCCAGGGGCCTGACTGAGCGCCGCCGCGGTCGATTCGCCCACGGCGAGCGCATGAGGTCCTAGGTGTGGCCTTCCGCCGAGCAGGTCGGCGAACCACTCATGATCAAGCGCGGCATCTCGGGTCCGGTGCACGATGGCCAGTACCGTCGCGCGCCACTCGGAGTGCTGGCCGGCCTCGGCGATCTGGGCATACACGGCGTCGACCATCAGATCGAGCAGTTCGGATCTGTTGATCACGTAGTCGTAGAGCCGCATCGGACCGACGCCGAGCCCTTTGGCGATCTTGCGCACCGATAGCTCGTCGAGGCCGTGTGCGTCGGCGAGCCGGATCGCCGCAGCGGCGATCTTCGCGCGGCTCAGCGGCACTGGCGCCGCCCGCGGCCGAGGCTCGGGCCGCTCCCAGACGGGCAGCGGCGTGCTACCGTACGGCGTATCCATAAGGTACATCGTACGGTAAGGAAGATGATGATGCGAATCGCGATCGCTGGCGGCGGCCTCGGCGGCCTGACGCTGGCCCGAATCCTGCACCGGCACGGCGTCGGCGCGGTGGTGTACGAACGCGAGGCAAGCCGATCCGCGCGATCTCAGGGCGGAATGCTCGACCTGCACCCGGAGTCCGGACAACAGGCCCTGGCCGATGCGGGCCTCACCGACCGATTCCGGTCCGAGGCACGGCCAGAGGGCGAGGAACATCGCATCCTCGACCCGGCCGGACGTACCCTCGTGCACCACAAGCCACAACCCGGCTCATTCTCCGGACGCCCCGAGATCGACCGCAGCGTACTGCGTGATCTTTTGCTCGATTCACTCCCCGGCGACACGGTGGCCTGGCAGCACCGGCTCGTCGCGGCGACGCCACGACCCGGCGGAGGCTTCGGGCTGACGTTCGATGGCGGCCACAGCGCCGACTGTGACGTCCTCATCGGCGCGGACGGCGCACGCTCGCTCGTCCGGTCGCTGCTGACCGACGCGAGACTGTCCTACGTGGCCACGTTGGTAGAGCTGAGCATCAGCGACGCCGATCAGCGCCACCCGGATCTCGCCGAGCTGGTCGGCCCCGGGAACCTGTGGTGCATCGGCGTGAACCAGATCCTGGCAGCGCAACGCCTCGGCGACGGCCGCATACGAGTCGGGATCTCAGTGCGCGCAAAAGATCGTGACATCGACACATATCGCAGTAAGCGTGCCCTGCTCGACCTGTTCGACGGCTGGGACCCAAGCCTCACCGCACTCATCGAAGCCGGCGACAGCGCGCCGACACCTCGCAGGATCGAGGCGATGCCCATCGGTACACGCTGGGCCAACCGGCCGGGAATCACCCTCCTCGGCGACGCCGCACACCTCATGCCGCCGGTCGGCGAGGGCGCCAATCAAGCCATGCTCGACGCCGCCGAACTCGCCGCCGAACTCGCCACCAACACCGCCGACCCCGACTCGGCGATCCGGACATACGAAGAGGCGATGTTCACCAGGATCCAGCCGATCGCCGAAATGTCCGCACGAGTCCAGGCGATGATGCTGTCCCCAACCGCAGCCGACGACATCGTCCGTTTCTTCACGCCGCGGCCCACCGAGCCAGCACCCGCCCCGACTGCCTGATAGCTGCGGCCGATCGTTTGGTCACTCAGGCGGAGCGTGCCGCCTCGAGCCCGTCGACGATGGCCTCGAGTTCAGGCCGCTTGGCGGCGTCGGTGACGAACCCGACGAACGGCCCGCCCTCGAAGATGAGGGTGACCTGGACCAGCCGCTCCTTCTCGCGCCCGAACAACCTGACGCGCCGTTCCAGATCTTTCCACTGCGCACCTCGAAACGAGGACGCTGGTGTCCGGGCGACGGGCTGAGCGCCGCGCAGCTTCTCCAGCCAGCCACCGTCGAGTACGAGCCGCTCGTTCGACTGCCCGTCAACAACGATCACGTGCGCAGGATAACGAATCTCTGCCCACGTGCGAGACCGTCCACACAGCCAGATATCCGACGTCGGTTGCGATACCGGTGGGTGCGCGTCCCGCGTGGGGCCGGAGGAAGCATCCTCAAACGCCATCATGGTCGGACGAGCTTCACGATGTACTCGGTGTCGTTGTGGTGACCCTCGAACTCGACGAACTCCCCGGCAACAAACGTCCAGCCGCTGGCCGCCATGAGGGCACGCAGCTTCTCGATGGGGATTCGCACAACGTCTTCCGGCACATCCCATTCGTCGATCGACTCGCGCGCCCGGGCCACGAGCTGTTCGATCGTCGCGATGTCCTGCGGATCTGGCTCGTCACCGGCATATGGCATCCACTCGCCTTCGGTGACGCGACGTATCAGCTCCGCCTCGATCTGCACGACGCCCTCTAGGCTCTCGTCCCAGTCATGCTCGAAGTAGCTGAACATCAGCATCAGCATCTCGGCCACGCGGTGATCGTAGGCGTGACCAAGATCCAGCGACACCGCCACGACCCACAAGCCTCTGCCATCAGGTCAACGCGCGCCTTCATCTGGCCGCGATCCGAGCGCCACGCGGCGATTGTCATGACCTTGCCGTCGACTTCTGCATGGATGGCCGGCCTGGCCTCTGATCTGCGCGGCTTACGGTCATTCCGTAGCGCATTCCGCGCCGGGTCCGCGGCGGGCGAGTCGATCCCAGATGTCGGTGTACGTCACCATCACCATCCACCCCGCGAGCAGGCGCCGGACCTCATCAGTTCCTCTTCCACTGTGGACAGTTATCGGTGGTAGCGCAGAGGAGACGCCAGCGGTCATCCCATCAGCTGTCGCAACTCCTCACGACCAGTGTGCGCCCAAGGTCTATGAAATCCGGACATGCCGGCCGCAAACGAGCTGGCCGGGGCCGGCAGCGGCATGCTCACCGTCGGCCCCGTCTTACGTCATCTCGACCACGGCAGGTAAGCCGCCGACGACCAGAACTCGCCACCGCGACGCCTGCGCCACGAGCACACCATCGCCGTCATCGACCCCGCCACGGGGCGCCTCGGCACGGCGGTCGAGCACCCGCCGGGGCCGATCGATCAGATCATTTCGACGTCGTACCGCGCGTGCTGCTCCTCAGCCGCCCGACCGGCCCGGGCTGCTCGGTCGGCATCACGGTGTACAAACGCGAAGAACCGCTGACGACGGCGGCGCCGGCGGTACCGCGGACGCGTCGCACGGCTCGGCGGCCTGTGGCTTTGAGCGTTGCGCGCTCTGATGATCTTCTCAGTCGGGATCCCGACTGAGAAGGCCAGTTGATGTAGCTGCGATGTTAGCCAGGACCCAGTAACGTCTGTTTTATTGATCATCAGACGGAGTGGGCATGGGCAGACAAGTTACTCCGATGGCCAGCCTCGGGCTCGCCCTTGCCCTCACCGTGCTCAGTGGCTGCACCTCGACGGGGAGCGGCCAGAGCGGCACAGCCGGCGGCGGCGCTGGGGCGACCGAGTCGGCGCGCACGTACGGGTATGGTCCCGCAAACGACAAGTCGATCAAGTACCAGCCGGATGTCGTCATCGTCGAAGGCGGCCCGAACGCGGTTCGCTCCGCGACCGGAGACGGTCTGACCTGGACCATCGATGGCAAGGCACGCGGCGCTTCCGACATCAAACCCGGTAAGGTCATGTATGCCACGAGCCGGGCGGTAGGACGCGTGGTCGACCTGCAGCGGGCGGGCGACGACATCGCGGTGACGCTGGCGCCGGTGAAGCTCACCGAGGTGTTTCGGGACGCACGCTTCACCATTGACCGGGCGATCGACGAGAGCGCGCTCGTCTACCAGGAGATTCCTGACCTGCCGGCGGCGGTGACGATTCCCGCGCAACCGCGCAACAAGATGGAACCGATCGCGTATACGGGTGGGGCGAGTTCGGACCAGACCGAAACGGTGCTGGCGTTGCACCCGATCCGGCTCGGCCCGGGGTCCAAGCGCCCGATGCCGCTGGCCAGGGAGGCGAACTACACCGCGGCGGTCGGGGACTGGGAGGCCCAGCCGTATCGGTCGAGCGGCAATCTCGGTTTGAAGGTCGGTTACGCGGCCAACGAGAACCTCAAGGTCTTTGTCGACTTCTCGATGAAGGTCGACAAGCTGCGGATCCGATCCGACGTGTCGATCTCGAACGGGACGATCGGCAGCCGCTCCACGTTCGCCCTCGACGGCATCAAGAGCATCGCGGTCAACATCGCCGCCGGTGCGGCGAACGGCGCGGACGATAACAAGAAGGTCCGGGTCGAGGTTCCGGTCGAGATCAACATTCCCATTCCGGGCGAGCCGCTCATGTACAGCAACACCTGGAAGTTCATCGTCACCACCGCGCTGGGCGGCAAGAACGCGACGTTGACCGCCGGCGGGGAGTGGGCCCTCGACGGCCTCATCGGCATGGTCGACGGCTCGCTGGTGACGCCAGTCCTGAGCGTCACCAAGAGCATCATGGACTCGATCACGGGGCTCTCCGTCGGGGTCAGCGGCATCGTTTTCGCGGTCGAATGCAAAATCCAGTTCGGTATCGGAATCCCTGCCGCATTCGCTGGCCCCTATGCGAAGCTGGTCGTCGACCTCGGGGTGACCAACGGCTCGGCGCTCGGCGCTCCGTTAGCCCGATGTATCGGGGCTGCCCTTGACGCGAAAGTCGGTGGCGGCTTTGGGTTCAATCTGTCGTCGGACAAATTGAAAGCCCTGGAGGCGTTGCTGCCCAAGACCGTGAAGTTTGAACTCGAGCGCGAGACGCTGGCGCCCTTCTTCCAGAAGAAGCAGACCCTTCCGGACGTTCCATTGTGCACTGGCCCTGCGTGAAGAGGAGAGGTAGTCCGATGACGAGGATCCGTGTTGGTGCGGCGGCGCGGGTGCTACCCGTAGCCGTGCTGGCGCTGTTCGGGCTGTTGGGATGCGGTAAGTCGGACGGCAAGACTGCCAGCGGAGTGGCAGCGAACAAGGGAACGGCCACGTCCGCACCGGCCGACCCCGTCGAGGACGAATCGGCGGCCCCGGCCAAGGCCGCGGTGGATCCATGCAAACTCCTGACCCAACAGGAGGCCGAGAAACTCGCCGGCACCCGGCTCGACAGTGCACAGCCCATTCGCGAAACCTGCACCTACACCGGACCGGTGTCCGGACCAACAGCGCAAGTGGAGATCTACGTCGGGGACGGAGCGAAGAAGTTCCTCGACATTGATCGCGATCTCGGCCACGATCTGCAGCCAGTGTCCGGCATCGGCGATGAGGCGCACCTCGAAGACGGCACGATATTCTTCTCCAAGTCGGGCACGTGGGTATCGATCCGTCTCGTACGACTCAACGATCCCGCCGAGAACCGCAAGCCCCTGGAGGAGGCGGCCCGGAAGGCAGCCAGCCGGATGTGACCGCGCCCGCGCCTGCCGGAGCTGAGACCCTTCTCCCGGCGCCGGAGCCACTCAGGACGGGATAATGCTGGGGTGGCCAACCGTCAGTCCGATCCGCTCTCCTGGGTCGCCCTCGGCTGCTTCGATGTCAACCCTGCCGATCTCGACGGGGCGGGGTATCCATGGGGCCACGTCATTCCGACCGAACGCGTCATCCGCGCCGACGACGATACGGTCCAGCGTCTGCCCCACGAGGGCTGGCGTGAACTGACCATTCAGACCGAAGGCGGCCGGGTGGGTCAGGCCCGGCTGTTCGCCGCGCCACACAACGAGGGGTGGGCCATGGTCCACGTCTCGGCGCCGGTCAACGGGGTTTGCCGCCTCAGCGCCAATCCTGGGCCGGTCCATCCCCGTCCCGGCCGACCGAGCCGACGACAGGGACTGCTGCTCACCTGGCCCGAAGGACTCCGCACGCCGGCCGCCAGCCTGAACGGCCTCAGCGTCACCCTCATCAACATCGGCGACACTGTGTGGTCGCCCGATGCTGAGGAGGCCCAATACGTGCACGCATGGCTGCTCGACGAGCGCGGCGAGCGCATCGGGCTACCCGGATTCGCCTACCGCGGCCACCGTCAAGACCTGCACGACCTCACCCGTGGACAACTGCTGAGCCTGCCGGTGGACTTCGGGTCAGAGGCTACACGCGCCGCAGCCGGCGTCTATGGCGTCCAAGCCGTGATGCCGAGCCTGAACCTCTGGTCTACTCGCGGCACCGTCGTCGTGCTGTGACGACGCACCGCACGGATTGCCATTCCTGGCGCACCGGCGGGTCGACCTCGCCGGTGACGCAAGTAGCGTATGGCTGTCGTTCCGCCCGCCCGTCGGCCAGTGTCCGCCATGCACCAGCCCCTCGAGCCATGTCATCGGTGCCCGCCCGCGTCCGCGTCCGCGTCGACCAGCCCGACCCCGGTCGGTGGGCCCCGCCGAAGACCGGCTCGAACATTACGCCGTACGCGCTCGTTGGCGTTGGCGCGCTGACCGCAGGCGTCGTCCTGCTGCTGCTCATCCGTCGCCGCCGTCGGCCGCAATTCGCCGGGCGAGCGGCCAGACGGTCCGGCGAGAGGCTCGGTCGAGATTCGCCGATCACACTCCGGGGCGGCGCCGCCCCGTACCCACGCGTGGCGGTCCGGGGCGGCGCGGATCGGCGGTCAGGAGGCCGCGATATGGAAGGCCGGGTCCAGGGCGAGCACGGCCAGCTGAGCGTCGTCGAACGGCAGCGCGGCTAGCTGCGGATCGCTGCTGCGGAGCGGGTCGAAGGAGCTCCGTTTGGACTCCGCGACGTAGACGACCGTGCCGTCGGGGTGGGCGTAAGCCGACCATTTGTCGATCCGCTGGTCGGGCAGGTCGTTGCCGCCGCCGGTGGCCACTGCGACGGCCTGGCCGCCGCTCGACACCACGCCGCAGCCCGACGGCTTGGTCCAGAAGACACTCGCGATGTCGCACGGGGTCGCGCCGGTGCGCAGGCCCGGATCGTGCACCTGCACGATCAGCCGCCCAGCGGCGCCGTCCTTGCGAATCTCGATCGAGGCCAGGTAGCTCCAGGCGTCCCGGTCGCCGACCTTGTCCTCGAACTGCGCCTGCTCTTCACGGGCCTCCGAGTTGGGCGAAATGGTGTACCCGGCCGGCACGAGCGTGGTCAGGTGCGCCCGCAGTGCCTTCGCGGCGTCGGCCTTCACCCCGGCCCGGGCAGTGCGGTCCTCCTGGGGCGAGCCGTTGGGGCCGGTGGGCCAGACGGGCTTGGTCTCGCTGCCGGTGGGCAGCGGGGAGGCGCTTGCCTTGCCGGGCACCGGGGGGGGTGATGGTGGGCGTGCCGCTGGCGGCGACCGGCTGCGGGGCGCCCGCGCTGGCCGAGGCGACGGCGACGCCCACCGCGGTCAGCGCGGCCAGGGCGGCCGCACCGACGGCGCCGCCGCCCACGAGCATGCGGCGCCGGGCCGCCCGGCGGCCCGCGCGCAGGGCATCCGCCGGCGACATGCTGGACGGGGCGTCGCTGTCGTCGAAGGCGTGCCGCAGCGACGCCCGGAACTGCTGATCGTCCATGATGTCTCGCGCTCTCTTCGTGGCATGGGTGTCAGTCGGTGGGTGTACGTCGGGCTCAGGTGGGCGCGCAGGGTCTGTAGTCCCCGTGCGGCCTGGCTCCTCACCGTGCCCGCCGAGCAGCTCGGCGGTCTCCTCGACAGAGAGGTCCTCCCAGTACCGCAGGACGAGCACGGCGCGTTGCCGCGACGGCACGGACGCCAGCGCGGCGAGCACCGCGACCCGGTCCTCGGGCCCGGACTGCAAGGCGACCGGCTCCGGCGGCGACTCGCTCGTGCGCACGCGCCACCACCCGAGCCGCCGCTCGTCGAGGAACGTCCGCACGAGCGTGCGCCGGACGTACCCGTCGAGCACCTCGTGCCGCGCGACCCGGTTCCAGGCGAGGTACAGCTTCGTGAACGCCGTCTGGGTGAGATCCTCGGCCCGGTGCCAGTCTCCGCACAGCAGGAACGCCGTGCCGCGCATCGCGTCCGACCGCGCGGCGAAGTATTCGGCGAACGCCGTGTCCCGATCCGTCATGCGCTACTCACGGTCCCAGAGCCCCGCCCGGTTGCACCGCGTACGCAAAATTTCAGGCGGACGCGCGCAGCAGGTGCGGCAGGCCGGGGAAGCGGCGCTCCAGATCGTCGTGGCATAGCCTGACCAGCCGGCGGGCGCCGTGCACGCGGCGTACGTCACCGCCACCTCGTGGCCGGCGTCGCGCAGCACCGTAAAGATGCACTGTGATGTGCACAGTCGCTCCTGCGTGGCTGGTGAAGCTGATGCGGTCCATGTCCAGGCCGGGTCGGGTGGAGGCGGCGTCGTCGCCGGCGCGGATGGGTGCCTGGTAGGCGGTGAGCAGGGCGTATACCGTGTCAGCGTCACGAGGTGTGGTCGACTGGGTTGTTCCTCAACGTCGCCATGCCAGGCGGTCTCGGTGAGGCCAACGAGTTGCTGCGCACGCGCGGTGAGCAGTCCTGGCGTGGCTGGGACGATCTGGGTACCACCTATCGTGGCATCGCGGGCGGCCGTTTGGAGAACATGGGCATCCTGTTCGAGCGCATCGCCTTAGGTTGACCGTCCACTGTAGATCTGCGGTACTTTATAGACGCTCGCCTGTTTTGGAGCGGTTGAGTATGCCCACGTCCGACCGGAGGCGTCGTCGACCGGCTGCGTCCGCGGGTACACGCATCGGGAGATCGACGACCCGTCAGGCCGCGCGCCGGCCGATGTCTTCGCTGGATCCGTTAGGCGGGCATCGAGGAGCGGTCTTGGCGATCCGACCTTCTGATCCGCAGTCCGAAGTGGACGATCAACTCGCCCAAATTCAAGCATAGCAAGGAAAAGCCCGCGGATGGCGCAGCGTGTCCGAGGTGATGCGGCATCGTCCGCGCTGGCCAGCTGGCTCGGCACCCCGCAAACGCCAATGCCCACTTTGGATCGGACGCGGATGTTTCTGAGCCGTACGGCTCCGTCCGCGCCAGGTAGCGAACATCCGAGCAACCAGCGAGCAACCGATCACGTGAAGCCCACGCCCGCACGGACTCTGCAGTCGCACCCGCATCCGGATCCGTCGAGACAAGACGGCTACAGTGCGTTACGGCCTGACCGGTAGGGGTGCTTGATCAATTCACTCATCTGGCACCCCTCTGTGTCAAGAGGCCGCCAGAGACGGTGTTCTAGAGTGGGTTGTGGCGGGTCCGGGAAGTGGCTTGTCCGAAGTGCTGGCTGTC
>NZ_JBEPDB010000045.1:0-68397 GCF_040300025.1 Dactylosporangium sp. NPDC000555
GGGGTGGTGGGGGGGGGTGTGGGGGGCTCGCGTCGTCGTCGGGGTGTATCTACTAACCTGGTGGGGGGTGTTTGTGGCTTCGAAAACCTCGGGGCGGGGGGCCCCCCCCCCCCCCCCCCCCACGACGAGCGGTTCGTCGGAACTGGACTCGGGGATGTTGACCGGTTCAAGCATCTCTGGCTGACTGGAATACCGCTGTCGGCTCGCGTCGACGAGTACGCAGGTCGCCTTGCTGTGGGGCGGTCATGTGCAACCCGGTTGATGCAGGCGGATGCGGCCGACAGCTGTCGATCATGAGTTCGGCGGACGGAAAGTGTCGTACCCGTGGTCCATGATGGGCGCCGGATGCGATCGGTGGACCGTTCGGAGCGGCGAGCAGTCCAACAACCGCGGGCGCGCTTCGCGATTTTGATGGAGGGAATGATGTCGTGACGGCGGATGTGGTCAATGGGTTGACCCTGCGTCGTAGTGCTGACGGGGATCTTCCGGTAGTTGTGCAGGTCAGTGGCGAGGCTGCATTGTTTTCCCGGCCGGAGTTGAAGGTTGAGCGGGTCAGCTATCCGGTGATGACGCCGTCGGCTGCTGTCGGGGTGCTTGAATCGATCTTCTGGAAGCCGGAGATCCGCTACCAGATCGTGGCGATCGAGGTGCTCAAGCCGGTCCGACAGTTCACCGTCCGTCGGAACGAAACCTCGGATGTGGCGCCGCTGGCTGAGGCGATCAAGGGAACTCGACGGGTGGATACGGCCGCGAACCGCGATCAGCGCAACGCTGTCTGTCTGCGCGATGTGGCCTACCGGATTCATGCGCACATTGAGCTCGCCGCGCATGCCGACAAGCCTGTCGCGGCGTATCGGGACCAGCTACGCCGCCGGGTCCGCAAAGGCGCCTGTTTCCAGCGGCCGTACCTCGGTACCCGGGAGTTCAGCGCCGAGTTCGGCTGGCCGGATGACACGCCGCGCTGCGAGACGGTCAACGAGCAGGTCGGCATCATGCTGCACTCGATCCACCGGGATGGGCGGGATGGGCGGCTGCGGATGGAGTGGTTTGCCGCCCGTGTCGAGGCCGGCGTGCTGTATGTGCCCGAGCGCGGGATCGAGCTCGCGCTGCCGGAAGACCAGGTGGTTTAGTGCTGCTGCAACGACTGGTCGAGTATGCCGACAGCAGCGGCGAGGTTATCCCGCCGTTCTACGCCTACAAGTCGGTGCGCTGGATCCTCAATATCGACGCGGACGGTGTCGTGGACGGGGACTTGACCGACACGGCCGAGCGGTCCGATCCGCAACGCCGGTTCGGCGCGCCGCGGCTGGTGCCAGCGGTCACCCGCACGGTCGCTATCGCGCCCGTGCTTGCGGTCGACAACGGCGAGTATCTGTTCGGGTGGGTCACTGATGGCGCGAAGCCGGATCGGGTGGCGAAACAGCAGGAGGCGTTCCGCGCGTTGATCGAGCAGTGGGCCGCGGCCGAGCCGGACGGCCCCGGGCGTGCCATCACCGCGTTCTACAACAACGGCCACGATCGCAAGGTCGAGCGGCCGCCCGGTTGGAGCCGCGGTGACCTGATCCGCTTCCGGGTCGCCGGCAAGGATGCGGCCACGACCGACGCAGCCCAGCGGTTCTGGGCCACCGTGGCCGGGGACCGCAAGAACTCCGGCACGAGCGGCCTGTGTCTCGTCTGCGGCCGGACGCAGCCGCTGCTGAAGACGATTCCGCAACAGATCCCGCAACGCTGGCTGCCCGGGGCCACGCAGGGGGCGTCGCTGGTCAGTGTCAACGAGGCCGTGCACGGTTACGAGCTGCAGAAGTTTCTGGCTCACACGCCGATCTGCGCGGGCTGCGGCCTGAAGTTCATGACCGCGCTCACCGGCCTGCTCGCCGACCCGCGGCACAGCACAACCCTGTCCGGGCAGAACGCCCGGCTGGCCTGGTGGGTGCTGGGCGGATCCACCTTCGACCCGTGGGCTGCGCTCGACCAGCCGGATGAATCCGCCATCCAGCAGTTGATCGCCGGACCGGCCACGGGCTCAACATCGAGCGTGGACGACCTTTCCACGTACTGCGCGGTGACGGTCGGGGGAAACGTGGCCCGGGTGGTGGTCCGCGACTGGGTCGAGCAGCCGCTGCCCAGGATCCAAGCCAACATCGCGGCCTGGTTTCTCGACTGCGCGATCGTCGATGACCGCTCCGGCGACCTGGTCCACCCGCGTATCTCGCACCTTGCCCGGGTGGCCGGCCGCTGGGAGGGGGGCCGTGACGGGGCCAACGGCACTTGGACGAAGTTCGGCGCGTCCGGTGAGGACCGACCACCGGATACCTTCCAAGACCTGCTCGGCGCCGCCCTCCTGCACCGGCCGTTGCCGCCGAAACTGCTCAATCACCTCATCCACCGCATCCGCGCGGACGGACGGCTCGACGCCGCCCGTGCCGGTCTGATCCGGCTCGGGCTGCGCCGCCACCCGGGCCTGTCCGACCGTGACCGAGAAAGGCTGACACCGACCTTGCACGTGGACAACACACAGCCGGCCTACATCTCCGGTCGGATCTTCGCCGTCCTGGACGACCTGCAACGGGCCGTCTCCCGGGTGGCCGATCAGAAGCTGAACACCACCTTCGCCGAGCGCCACTTCGCCCGGGCCGTGGACAACCCCCGTGTCGTGCTGGTTTCCGGCCGGCGCACCGCCACCGCCTGGCTCAAACGGCTGCGTGGACCGCTTCACCGGCCGGGCTGGGCTGTCGCGTACGAGCGTCGCCTCGACGACCTCTTTGCGCAACTCGACGCGATCCCCGGCACCGCGGTGCTGACCGACAAGGCCCAGTTCATCCTCGGCTACCACCAGCAACGCGCAGCCCTGCGCACCGAGCGCACCGCCGCAGCCGCCAAGCAGACCAACACCGACCTGCCGCCAGAGCCCGATGAGCAGCCGCAGACGTCCGACGAAGGAGACGAGGCATGACCACCGCCCACCTGGACCCCACCCGACGCCACGACGCTGTCCTGCTCTTCGACGTCGCCGACGGCAACCCCAACGGCGACCCGGACGCGGCCAACCAGCCACGCACCGACGACGAGACCGGCCAAGGCCTGGTCACCGACGTGGCGATCAAACGCAAGATCCGCGACACGGTGTCACTGCTGCGCGGCGACGACGAACGCTACGGCATCTTCGTCGAGGCCGGGTACGCGCTCAACACCCGGATCGAGGCCGCGCTCAAGGCCAACCCCGGGAAGACAGACGAGGCGCAACAGTGGCTGTGCCAGCACTACTTCGACATCCGGATGTTCGGCGGCGTGCTCAGCACCGGCAGGAGCGGCGGCGCCGGCCAGGTCCGGGGCCCGCTGCAGCTCACGTTCGCCCGCAGCATCGACCCCGTCCTGCCGACCGACCACACCATCACCCGGGTCACCCAAACCCGCCAAGAAGATGTCGACAAAGGGGAACGCACCGAAATCGGCTCGAAGTGGACCGTCCCCTACGGCCTGTACCGGGCGCACGCGTTCTTCTCCGCCCCACGGGCCGGCAAGACCGGCGTGACCAGCGACGACCTCGCGGTGCTGTGGCAGGCCATCGGCGTCATGTTCGACCATGACCGGGCCGCCACCAGAGGCGAGATGAAGCTCTGCGGGCTCTACGTGTTCAGCCACCGCGACGCCCTGGGCGTCGCACCCTCCGCCGCGCTCACCCAGCGGCTCACCCTCGCCCGCGTCGATCCGGACAAGGCGCCGCGCACCCACACCGACTACACCCGGGTCTGGGACGCATCACCGCTGCCCGACGGCGTGGAACTGACCAAGCTGGTCGACCTCTGGCCGTGACCGAGGACGCGCGAGCGGACAGCGGCGTGCAGGAGGTGCCGCTGTCCGCTCTTGAACATGTCGCGTACTGCAAGCGGCAGACCGCCTTGATCCATGTCGAAGGCGTCTGGTCGGAGAACGCGGAAACGGTCCGCGGCGACCTCAGCCACACCGCCGTCGACCTGCCCGGCATCCAACGTCGCCGTGGCCTCACCACGATCCGCTCCCTACCGGTATGGAGCGAAATCCACAGCCTGCGCGGCATCTGCGACGTCGTCGAGTTCGAACACCACACCGCCACGCCGGTCGAGTACAAGGTGGGCCGCTACCAGCCCGGCGGCCCCGCCGAACTGCAACTGGCCGGACAGGCGCTCTGCCTGATCGAAGCCGGATTCGACGTGCCGACCGGCTACATCTACTCGGTCGCGGAACGCCGCCGCCACCCGGTGCCCATCACCGCCGATCTGCTCGACGCGGTGATCAACGCCACCGCCGCGGTCCGTGAACTGCTGGCCGCCGCGACACTGCCGGCGGCACGAAACGACGCCCGCTGCCGCAGATGCTCACTGCGGGATGACTGCCTCCCCGAACTGACCGACGGGCGCCGGCACGTCGTACCTGACCTGTTGACCCCGCGACCACTGGGAGCGTGGAGTGACTGAACTACTCAACACCCTCTACGTGCAGACGCCGGGCACCAGCCTCCACCTCGACGGCGACACCGTACGGGTATTCCACCCCGAGCAGACCGGACGCCACCTCCTGCCGCTCGTCCGCCTCGACCACCTGGTCCTCTTCGCCGGTGTCACCCCCACCGACGACCTCCTGCTCCGCTGCGCTGACGACGGCCGGTCCGTCAGTTGGCTGACCAGCAGCGGCCGGTTCCGGGCCCGGCTCGTCGGCCCTACCACCGGCAACCCGCTGCTGCGCCAAGCCCAATACCGCGCCGCCGACTCCCCGGACCGTCGGCTGCAGTTGGCCACCGCCATGGTCGCCGGGAAAATCCACAACGCCCGCCAGGTCCTGCTCCGCACCGCCCGAGACACCTCCGGACACCGCCAGACCGCCCTGCGAGCCAGCGCCGACCTCCTCGCAGCACGCCTCACGCTGCTCGGCGACGCCGCCAGCGCCAATGAAGTCCTCGGCGTCGAGGGCATCGCCGCCCGCGACTACTTCGCCGCGATGCCCAACCTGCTGACCAACCCCACGGAGTGGAACGCGTCCGGACGCACCAAGCGTCCCCCCACCGACCCGCTCAACTGTCTGCTGTCCTTCCTCTACGGCATGCTGCGCATCTCCGTACACGGCGCCCTGGAACAGGTCGGACTCGACCCCTACATCGGCTTCCTGCATGCCGTACGCCCAGGAAAGCCAGCCCTCGCCCTGGACCTGATGGAAGAATTCCGACCGCTGCTGGCCGACCGGCTCGCGCTCACCATGCTCAACCGCCGCGAACTCGCCCGCACCGACTTCGAACAGCTGCCCAACGGCGGATACCGACTCACCGAAACCGGCCGCAAAACCGTCCTCGGGGCATGGCAGCACAGCCGCCGACGGGACTGGCGCCACGCCCAGCTCAACCGAGACGTACCATCAGCGTTGCTGCCCCTGGTTCAGGCTCGCCTCCTCGCCCGCCACCTGCGCGGCGATCTGGACACGTACCAGCCGTGGACCGTGAACTGACCATGGACCTGCTCGTCACCTACGACGTCGAAACCATCACCCCGCAAGGCCAACGCCGCCTGCACAAGGTCGCGAAAATCTGCGAGGCGTACGGGCACCGCGTACAGAAGTCCGTCTTCGAAGTCGTCTGCCGAGAGACCGACAAGCTTCGGCTGGTCGCCGCGCTGAACGCCGCCATCGACCCGCTGCAGGACAGTATCCGCATCTACCGATTGCCGGCCAACGCCCTCGACGATGTTGAACACCTCGGCAGACCCCGCGATGTCGATCCGCGAGGTCCACTGGTGATCTAGGAACCCCGAGTCCGCACCGAAACGCGGACGGTTCCGAAGCAAAGAATCTGGATATGATCGACAAAACGGATCGCAAGCAGGCGGCACAAGCATCGTCGCCTGACTATTTTTCCTGTTCGCGATCCGCTGCGCCCGGCCTTCGGGTCGGGCGAGGATCGCAACGGCGTGTACCTAACGATGTTATGGGGTGTGTATCGGCTGCGCCCGGCCTTCGGGTCGGGCGAGGATCGCAACATCGGGGGACAGTCGGCCTCTCGCGGTCGCTATGCAGCCCGCTGCGCCCGGCCTTCGGGTCGGGCGAGGATCGCAACCGGCTGCGGCAGAACGCCATCGACCAGCGGCGGGCTGTCGCTGCGCCCGGCCTTCGGGTCGGGCGAGGATCGCAACGCCGCTTTCGTGCGCCAGTCCGGGGCGTCGACCACGGCGCTGCGCCCGGCCTTCGGGTCGGGCGAGGATCGCAACCCGTCGTCGTCGGTGATGGTGCAGGTGAGCGGGTGCCGCTGCGCCCGGCCTTCGGGTCGGGCGAGGATCGCAACGGGTCGACCTCGATCTCAGGCTCGACCTCGACCTCGAGCTGCGCCCGGCCTTCGGGTCGGGCGAGGATCGCAACATCGCCGGGCCGGGCGGGCAGGCCGTCGTCGAACTCAAGCTGCGCCCGGCCTTCGGGTCGGGCGAGGATCGCAACTACGTACGTACCTGTAGTAACCACAACCCGTTCGGAAGCTGCGCCCGGCCTTCGGGTCGGGCGAGGATCGCAACACTCGATCAAGAGCTGAAATTGCGCGACTACATGGACACGCTGCGCCCGGCCTTCGGGTCGGGCGAGGATCGCAACTCGGCGAGGGGGCGGCAAGGCGCGCGTAGTCGGCGCGCTGCGCCCGGCCTTCGGGTCGGGCGAGGATCGCAACACCTTGCGTGGGGTGACGTAGTACTGCTCCGAGCCGGGCGCTGCGCCCGGCCTTCGGGTCGGGCGAGGATCGCAACACTGTTCAGGCTGGTGTGGTCGTGCCTAGCCTGATGCTGCGCCCGGCCTTCGGGTCGGGCGAGGATCGCAACCTTGCACTCGGCGACATCGCCCGCACCCGCCCGCTCATGCTGCGCCCGGCCTTCGGGTCGGGCGAGGATCGCAACTCGTAGATCAACTTGAGGTACAACTGATCGACGGTGCCGTATGCTGCGCCCGGCCTTCGGGTCGGGCGAGGATCGCAACGGATTTGGGGCGAGGTTTCACAGCGACGGCCGTCGACTGGCGCTGCGCCCGGCCTTCGGGTCGGGCGAGGATCGCAACGCTGCGGTGTTTACCCGCGTGTACAGCGGTATGGCTGGCGGCTGCGCCCGGCCTTCGGGTCGGGCGAGGATCGCAACGCCTTCGGGCTCGCACTCGCTTTGGGCTGGGCGATAACTCGCTGCGCCCGGCCTTCGGGTCGGGCGAGGATCGCAACGCCGCGACGGGCGTCAGATGCTTGAGGTCGCTGCTGAGGCTGCGCCCGGCCTTCGGGTCGGGCGAGGATCGCAACTCGCCGCTCGCCGGCGGCACTGCGATCGGCGACCCGCAGGCTGCGCCCGGCCTTCGGGTCGGGCGAGGATCGCAACCACCACCACTCGATGACGTTGTGGGTGCGTTTGCCCTCGTGCTGCGCCCGGCCTTCGGGTCGGGCGAGGATCGCAACCGTACGAGGTGAGGATGTCGCGCGAGTGGAGGTCGCGGGCTGCGCCCGGCCTTCGGGTCGGGCGAGGATCGCAACTTGGCGAGCCAGGCGCCGAAGCGCTGGTAGGGCTTGCCGCTGCGCCCGGCCTTCGGGTCGGGCGAGGATCGCAACACGCAGAACCCCAAGGGAATGAAGCGCTGGGTGGACAAAGCTGCGCCCGGCCTTCGGGTCGGGCGAGGATCGCAACGACCTCGCACCCGGAACCCTCGACGGTGAGCTGGCGGCCGCTGCGCCCGGCCTTCGGGTCGGGCGAGGATCGCAACCACAAGGGCCAGGCGACACCCCATCGGGCGGCCGCCCAGGCTGCGCCCGGCCTTCGGGTCGGGCGAGGATCGCAACGCCGAGCCAGGACCAGGCGGCGGCGAGCTCGCCGAGGGAGGCTGCGCCCGGCCTTCGGGTCGGGCGAGGATCGCAACGGGCAGCCGCATGTGGATGACCGGGCCCGACTTTTCCGGCTGCGCCCGGCCTTCGGGTCGGGCGAGGATCGCAACTTGCAACTCAGCGATACGGCGGGCGGCGGACTCGTCATGCGCTGCGCCCGGCCTTCGGGTCGGGCGAGGATCGCAACATCGGACCTCCAAGCTTGAAACCCCGGGGCCGGCGGCTGCGCCCGGCCTTCGGGTCGGGCGAGGATCGCAACCACCGGTGGAACCACGACAGGCCGACCGCGAACATCCCGCGCTGCGCCCGGCCTTCGGGTCGGGCGAGGATCGCAACCTCAACATCTGCGCGCACGACCAGACCACCGACCCGTCCGGGCTGCGCCCGGCCTTCGGGTCGGGCGAGGATCGCAACGGTCTGGCCACGTCGCAGATCGCAACCGAGGTCCTGTCCGCGCTGCGCCCGGCCTTCGGGTCGGGCGAGGATCGCAACTCCAGGTTGGTGCGTACTTCGTGCGCGCGGCTGACAAGGCTGCGCCCGGCCTTCGGGTCGGGCGAGGATCGCAACTTCGACCGGTCGGTCGAGCCGGCAGACCTGCCCGCCAGCTGGCGCGCAGCTGGCAGACCTGCCCGCCAGCTGCGCCCGGCCTTCGGGTCGGGCGAGGATCGCAACATGGCCACGAGGTAGGCACCGAACCTGGTGAGGCGGTGCTGCGCCCGGCCTTCGGGTCGGGCGAGGATCGCAACGGGCTGGTTGGGTGTGGTCATCAGTGGCCGCCGGCGGCTGCGCCCGGCCTTCGGGTCGGGCGAGGATCGCAACAAGGAGACGGGGCCGCTCGTTTCCGACTACAAGCAGGCTGCGCCCGGCCTTCGGGTCGGGCGAGGATCGCAACATCTCGAACTGCGGCGCTAGCTTGGCGGCCTCGTCGATGTGCTGCGCCCGGCCTTCGGGTCGGGCGAGGATCGCAACGACCTGATCGGCGCCGCCTACGACGCCATGAACGAGGGCTGCGCCCGGCCTTCGGGTCGGGCGAGGATCGCAACGCGTCGGCGGCGCGCTGGTCGGCCACGCGTCGGGCCTCCTGCTGCGCCCGGCCTTCGGGTCGGGCGAGGATCGCAACTCCGGCCTGGCGCCGGGGCTGACACGGTCGGGCACCGGGCTGCGCCCGGCCTTCGGGTCGGGCGAGGATCGCAACAAGGCCAACAACGAGTGGATGATCATCGGCCCCGCCGCTGCGCCCGGCCTTCGGGTCGGGCGAGGATCGCAACAGGTGGTTGGAGCTGGCGTGCTGTGGACCGCTAGCTGCGCCCGGCCTTCGGGTCGGGCGAGGATCGCAACCCCCGCAACCCGCTGCACCACCGCCCACGGCCTCGCTGGCTGCGCCTGGCCTTCGGGTCGGGCGAGGATCGCAACATCCACGAGGCGGACACCGACGCCAAGAAGGGCGTGCTGTTGATGCGCCCGGCCTTCGGGTCGGGCGAGGATCGCAACTCAGCGGCGGGCGGATCGCTATGTTGCCCGCGTTTCGCACGCTGCGCCCGGCCTTCGGGTCGGGCGAGGATCGCAACGCGGGGATCGTCACCGCGGTGCAGCTCGGCTGGCGCATGCTGCGCCCGGCCTTCGGGTCGGGCGAGGATCGCAACGTCGACGGTGTGATACACCACGACCACGTGATTCCGTGTCAGCTGCGCCCGGCCTTCGGGTCGGGCGAGGATCGCAACATGACCTCGGTCGCGTCGGTGCCCGCCGCGACCGGCGCTGCGCCCGGCCTTCGGGTCGGGCGAGGATCGCAACTGATCTGGCTGGGGTCCGGGTGACAGCCCCCATCCCAGCCGCTGCGACCGGCCTTCGGGTCGGGCGAGGATCGCAACCTCCGCGGGCTCTGGCTCAAGGTCACGGTCACCGGCGGGCAGCGCTGGCGGTTCGCCGCCGGCGAGGATCTGTAGACCGTTTCGGCGACCTCGGCCTCGGAGATCCAGGTTCCGGTGTCCTCGTCGAGCACCGCGCCGGGGGTAGCGCACCGGGGTCGCTTCGTCGATGCCGGCGAATCGCGGTCACGACGCCGACGGCGCCTGCATCGGACCCGCAGTCGCTGTGCGGCCGGTCACGAGCGGCGACGGGTTAGGCGTGACGAGCAGGACCCGATCGGCCGGGTATACCGTCACGGCACCGGTTGGGGTGGTGACTTGTAGCAGCGGCATCTCGGCTCGGCATCTGAGTTGCTCGAGGTCCGTCTGGTAGGGCATCCGGGCGGTGACCTGTGCGCCCACCGGGAGCGTAAGGACCTCGGGGTCCACGACCCGGGGGGTGCGGGAGCGCCGCCCCCGTCCGGTGACGATCAGCAGTTCGCGGCGCAAGACTTGCATCGCGTCCCGCACGGTGTCCAGGCCACACCCGAACCTTGCCACCAACTGCCCCTCGGCCGGCAGGTACGTATCGGGCGGGTATCCGCCGTCGAGGATCTCCTGCCGGAGGACTGCCGCGACAGCCTGGTAGCCCATCGTTGTGAAGTCGGGTTCGTCCATGCCACTGACTATCGGGCCACATGGCCCTATAGCTCAACTTTCGGTGTGGACCACGAGCCACCTTGCCCCGGTTCGCGCCAGGCGCGGAAGCGAGCCAGCGATGCGCTGCAATACCGAGGTCGTGACCCTGACGTGGGGTCGTTCGAGCTCACGACCTGAACCCGACCGCGGCGTTGGCGCCGGTTTCGCGTACGGGTCGGTTACGGCACCGGCGACGGCGTCACGCGCTGACGTTGTGCCGGTCGGCGCGGACGGTGGTGATGGTGCCGGTGGGGTGGTGGATTTCGAGCAGGGGCACGCCGGCGGGCAGGCCGTGGTCTCGGGCCTCGCGCGGGGTCGGCATTCTGGCGATGAGTCGATCGCCGACGGTGAGCGGGATGGTGGCGCGATCAGGTTGTGCCCGGATTTTGGCCGGTGTGCCGCGTTGTGTGTCGATGAGTCCTTCGTTGGCCAGCAGTCGCAGGGCACGCTGGACGGTGACCAGACCGACGTGGTGGCGTTCGCTGATGGCGTTTGAGGACGGCAGGAGCGTGCCGGGCGGGAAGTGGCCGGTGGTGATCTGCTCGCGCAGGGTATCGGCGAGTTTGACGTAGATCGGGTCGGATCTGTGGTCGGAGCTCATGACGCTGTCCTCCATATGGGTTGGGGATGGCGAGGGTGGAAGGTGTCGCGGTTGCTGAGGCTGCGCAGCCGCCATTCGCATTGGGTACTGCGGGGCCGCTGGTCACGGAAGCTCCTCCAGGTGGAGGTAGGCGAACACGTCACCGGGCTGGGGTTCCACGCGTAGTACGAGCACTCCTGCGTACCCGCGTGTGCTTGTACCGCGTGTCGCAGCCGCGCGTCGGCGATCATCGGGATGAAGACGACGCGATGGTTCCTGCCGCCGCGGACGATCAGACGGAGCAGTTGCCAGGCGAGCTGACCGATCGTCATGCCGCTATTTGTGCCGGTTTGCCTCGGCGAGGACGCTGGTTGAGATGGTCCGTGGCCGGGTGCTGCTGCATGGTCACGCTCCGGTTCGGTTGAGGTTGGCGGGTTGCCACGGTGATCGGTGCTGTTGTGCCGCTGGCGCAGCGGGCGGTGGGGTGTGGCGGCGGTGCCGGCTGGCCGGTGTGGTGAGGTGGCGCAGGTCGGTGCCGAGTAGGGCGATGAGGGGATGGTCGCCGGCCAGCCCGGCTTGGGCGTGGTGCAGGCTGCGGTGGAGCAGTTGCTGGGCCTGGTCGGTGTGGCCGTGGGCATGGAGTAGGGCGGCGAGTTCGGCGGCGATGTGGAGGGTGTCGACGTTGGCGGCGCCTTGGTAGGCGTAGATGGCGGCGTGGGCGGCGGTGAGTTCGCGGAGTGCCTGCTCGTGGTCGCCCTGGTCGTGGTGGAGGAAGGCGAGGTTGGCTGCGGTGCGGCGGATGGCCCGGCCGGCTGGGCTGTGGGGTGAGGCCCGGCTGGTGAGGACCTGCTGGTAGCAGCGTTGGGCGTGGTCGAGGTGGCCGAGGTCGTGGTAGACAGCGCCGAGCACCGCATAGGCCTGGACGGTGAGTGGGTCGTCGGGTCCGCGGCGTGTGTGGAGGTCGGCGGCGAGTGGTTCGAGGATGTTGATGGCGGTGGTGAGCTGGTTGGTGTCGCGGAGGACCTCGCCGTACAGCACGGCGATCTGCGCGGCCGTCGCCTCCGCACCGGGGGTGGAGTCGGTGCGTGTGGCGGTGTAGGCGGAGCGCAGTGCCTGCCGGGCGGCCTCGAACCGCCATCCGGCCAGGTGTTCCCGGGCCGTGTCGAGGAGCTCGTCCAGGGACTGTGTCACGGCAGCACCTGCAGGTCGCGACCGCCGCCGCCGGCGGCCGGTGATGCTGGTGGCTCCGCAGGGAGGATCGCGGCTGGCGGATCGGTGTGGAGATCCTCGCGGGCGTGCATGGGCTGCAGGTCGGTGTCGCGGGCGGCGGTGTAGGCGATGCATGCGGCCATGACGGGCAGCAGCGCGGCGGTGCACAGTCCGGCGATGGCGACCAGGACGCCAAGCTGTCGCCGGGTGGGTGGCCGGTTCCACCGTGCGAGCCACCCCTGCGCACGTCCGCGAATCGCTGCGCAGCGCCGCGACCGATGGTTCACCTGGCTCACGGTCGCGCCCCGGGCAGATCGGTGTCGCTGTGTGCGCTGGCGTGCCGCTGTGGGCGGTTTGCGCGGCAGCGGGACAGGTCGCGGAGGTGCCGCCAGATGCCGGTGCTGCGGTCGTGGAATGCCGGTGTGGAGCAGTCGCCACCGTCGCAGCCAGGGCCGTCTAGCGTCAGCAACAGCCCGGTCAGCGTTGCGAGCGGGTCGACTAGGACGCAGAGGTCCGGATCGGCCGCTGGGGGCAGCGCGGCGGTGGGGGTCATCAGGCACCCGCCCTCGTGTCGCGGGTACGAGTTGCGGTCACCAGGATGTGGTGGGCGAACACGGGTGTGTCGTGTGCGGTGCAGTGCGCGGCGATCGTGGCCGCGGTGAGTGGTGTGGTGAGGCCGGGGCGCGGCCAGATGCGCAGCTGGGCGCGGGGCCGGTTGTGTTCGTCGGGGACGATGTGGACCGTGGCGGCGACGACGTCCGGGTGGGCGGTGACGGTGCGGCGCAGCGCGGCGCAGCGACGCTGTCCGGTGGGGCTGAGGTAGCGCTCGGCGGGTTCGAGCCGGTGCAGGGTGAGCCGTCCGCTGGCGGTGAGGGTGCCGATGTCGCCGCTGCTCCGCCACGCCGAGGCGGGTGGACAGGGTTGGTCGGCGCGGTGGGCGACGGCGGTGCAGTCGGTGCTGGCGGCTTCGATGAGCCCGGGGACGCCGGGTGGGGTGGGCTGGCCGGCTGGGTCGATGGTGCGGAGTCGCAGGCCGGGCAGCGGGGTGAGTGTGGTGTCGGTTGGGGTGGTGGTGGCGCCGTCGTAGGCGGGTGCGTGGTACCAGGTGGTGACGGTGACGTCGGCGGCGGTCGCGAAGTCGGCCAGGTGGTTGCCGGCGCCGGGCAGGGGCACGGTGGCGGGCACCACGACACGGCGGAGCGCTTGGGTGGCAGTGCCGAGCCGGCCGGGGCGTTGTTCCCGGGTGCGCAGGAGGGCTTTGATCTGGCCGGGGGCGAGGACTGCCCAGTCAGCGTGGGTCTGTGTGGCGGTGTGTAGCCAGCCGGCGGTGGTGAAGTCGGGCTGCAGGACGACGGTGCCGGCGGTGAGGAGCTGCCGGATGACGGTTTCGAAGATCGCGGCAGCGTGCAGTGGCGCGGTGATGAGGGCGGTGCCGCCTGGGGTGAGGCCGATGGCGTCGCCGAGCCGAGGGTTGGTGGGCGGTTCGCCGCCGGCGACCCACAGGTGCCGGCCGCCGGCGGCGGTGTGCAGGTGGGCCCGCCACGGCTGACACCAGTGCGCGGTGCGGGCGGCCTGGTCGATCAATGTGTCGAGCGACTTGGCCTGGACGTCGAGGGGAATGGGTAGCGGGATGGCGCCGCAGAGCCACACCGCGAGGGCCTCGGCGATCGTGTCGGCGGTCGGCTGGGCCACGATGGGCACGATCGCGCGAGTGGGCGGCCGGTAGCCGATGTACTGGTAGGCCAGCTGCCACAGCTGCCCAAACGTGACGGCCCGGCCGCCGTCGATGACCGCGACGCGGTGATCGTTGCTCCTGGCCAGGCGCTGGAACCGGTCGATGATCGCCTGCGTGGTCGCCGACGCTGCGGCGTGCCGGAGCACGGTGATCCGGCTCATGGACGACCCCACACCTCATGCAGTGCGGCCGGCGCATCGTGTGCGGGGTCGCCTCGATCGGGAGCCGAGGCCGCGGCTGCGCCGCTGGCAAGCGCACCGACGATCGTCGCGGCGGCCAGGAGCTGGGAGAGGTTGGTGATCCAGCGGGACCGTTGAGGCTGTCGGTTCATGGAATCCCATCGTGGCTGCGGTAGGTGTCCCGGCGGCCGTCGGTGGTTGTTTGGTTCGCCGGGGAAGACCGGCCGTCGCCGCGGCGGGTGCAGACGGAGCCGCTGGTACAGCCATGTGATCGGCGTTGTTCGGCCCGCGCCGGTTCGGAACATCGGCTCTGTCCTCTTCGAAAGCTGGTGTGTCTGGCTGCTGGGGGTGTGGGTGGGCCGCCCGCGCCGCGTTGAGCTGCGAGATGGCGCGGTGCGGGCGGCCCGAGGGTGGGGCCGGGGCGGCCTCCCATCCGGGCCCCTGATCGGGATGGGGCGGCGCGCTGCCATGGGCCCTCACCTGGGGTGAGACGCCGTCACGGACAGACGTCTCAGGTCGGGGCCGGCCGGGCTTGGCACGGCGGTTGGCGGCGCCTACGGCCTGCTCATCGCCGGCCGGGCCGGGCAGGAGCTGGTCGGTGTGGGTGCGGGGCGGCCCGGTCCAGGGAGGCGCGGACGGGCCGCCCCGCGTGGGACGGCGGCCAACCCTCGGCGGTGGAGGGTGCAGCCGCCGTCCGGCGTCCCCGGACCGGGTGCTCCGGCCGGCTGGGGGACGCACGCCACTGGGCGCGAGGTTCCACGCGGCGTTGTCGTCGCGGTCATCCGTACACCGAGACGGCGGCTTCGCCGATCAGGCTGTCGGTCTCGGCGACGACCTGACGCGCGGTGGGACGGTCGCTGCCGATCCGCTCAAGCATCTGCCCCAGCAACGCCCGCACATCGTGGCCGAAGCCGTCCAGATACAGCTCGGAGATCAGATCGAGGGCCAGGATCAGCCCGCCGAGGGCGTCGGTCTGCGCGTCCGGGCGGATCGAGCCGGTCAGCGTGCTGATCAGCCGCCCCCGCACCCGCGGGAGCACATTCGGGTCGGTCGGTGGATACCGGCGCCGCCCCCTGCCGAGCCGCCGATGCGACGTCTGCACGATAAGGTTCCCCGCATACATGCCGGCCGCGGTGCGCTCGTAGGCGTCCACGGCGAGGGCGCGGACCGCGTCGCGCACCGGGACCGACTGGCGCGGCGGCGCGAACGCCGACCGGCTGACCGGGCCGGCGAGCAGGCTGACCGCCCAGTCGGCGACCGGGTCACCGGACACCCCCGCCTCGGTCACCAACACCCGCCGCTCCACAACCCGGACCCGCTCCACCGGCCGCAACAGCTCGTCGATGAGCACGGCGCCGGCCAGTGCGACGCCCACCGCGGCGGGGCTCGCGAGGCGCTCCCCGGTCTCGGAATGGGTGAGGAAGAACAACTCCACCCGCAGCGGCTGGCGCAGGTTCGGCGGCGGTTTCTCACCGATCGGATAGGTCATCGCCGGTCACCACAACGTCGCGGCCAGCCCGCGCAGCCGCCGATGTACGCCACCGTAGGCGGTGGCGCCGCGCAGGACCGCTGTGTCGATCGCGGCGTGCATCGTGTACAGCGGGTCGCACACGTTGCCCGGCGCCGCCCGCCCGGCCTGCGACACCAACTGGTAGGCATCCAACACCTCGAGGCCGGTCAACTCGGCGACCCACCCGACCAGGTCATGCTGGCTGATCCGGTACGCGTCCTCGAGCGGGCGGGCCGCGCCGACCGAGATGAGCTGCTGGTCGGTCTCGATCCGCGGCCACGGCGTGGTAACGCCCTTGACCAGGTCGACGGCGACGGTGACCCGCATCGCGCATTCGACCCCGACCCCGCACACCTCGCCCTGGCCCTGCCGGGCGTGGCCGTCACCGAGCGCGAACAGCGCGCCGGGCACGTTCACCCCCAGATAGAGGGTGGTCCCGGCCCGCAGCTCCGGGATGTCGAGGTTCCCGCCGTGGGCGTCCGGGACGATGCTGGCCCGGACCTCCCCACCGGCCGGGGCGACACCGACGGTGCCGAGCATCGGGTCCAGCGGGAGCTCCACCGCGAAGTCCGAGCGGCGGGCGGCGTAGCGCACGGTGCCGGCCTGCAGGTTGATGTCGTACTGCCAGACCCGCTCCTCCAACGCGGGTTGCAGCGTCGGTGTGGTGTGCGTGCTGGTCAGGGCGCCGAAGTGCGGGAACGTCGCGGACATGCCCCAGTCACGGGCCGGGATGATCGCCGCGAAGTGCAGCACGAGGGTGTCGCCGGGCTCGGCGCCGTCCACGTGGAACGGGCCGGTGACCGGGTTGAACCGCTCACACACCCGGGATGGCAGATCGTCGACGGTGCGTACCGCACCGCCGAAGCAGTCCTCGGTGAAGGTGCGCAGGATTTGGCCCGGCTTGACCATCGCGACCGGGTCGGCACCGCCGAAGGTGTAGACGGCCGGCGCGTCCGGCTGGAAGTCGACAACGCCAGCAACGGAGGCGCTCCTGGCGTTGGTCATGACCGCTCCTGGTTGAGGCCGGACAGCACCGGACGACGGCCCGCCGCGTACAGGCCGACCAGGACCACGACGCCGATACCGACCCAGACGAGGGCGAGACGCTGCGCCGCGACGTTGGCGTTGACCGCCACATAGGCCAGAATCGCGAACCCCACCGCCGGCATCAGCAAGTGCGACCACAGGTTGCGGCTGCGCTTCCGAACGAGGTAATGCCAGACCACCGCGATGTGCAGGGTCAGGAACGCGGCAAGGGCGCCGAAATTGATCAGCGAGGCGAGCAGCGAGATCCCGTCCTCCCGCCACGCCATATACAACCCGATCCCCACCGACAACACCCCGGTCAGCACGATCGCGTTCGCCGGCACACCATGCCGCACCGACACCTTCCGCAGGAACGACGGCAGTTGCCGGTCACGGGCCATCGCAAACAGCAACCTGGACGTGGCGACCTGCGCGACGAGAGAGTTCGCCACACCCCACGCAATCGCGGTCGCGACCGCGCACAACGTCGCCAGCCACCCACCGCCGGCCACCCGGGCCGCGTCGTAGAACGCCACCCCATCCGGATCACCATTCGCCAACAGGCCCGCCGGGTCGGGCACGAGCAGCGCGGCCACCCACGTCTGCACGATGAACAACACACCCGCCAAGACCAGCGCGGCCGTCATCGCCCGACCGATCTGGCCCGGCCCACCCCGGTTCTCTTCGGCCAGCATGCTGATGCCGTCGAAACCCAGGAACGACAGCACCGCGACCGAGACCGCGCCGAACACCAACGGCCAGGTGAACGTGCCCGAGTTGAACAACGGCTCCCACGAGAAGCCACGACCCCGCCCATCCAGCAGCGCCCGAACACCGACCACCAGGAAGACGACCAGGACGATCGCCTCACCGACGAGCATGACCCGGGTGATCGCGGCCGTCATCCGGATACCGAGCAGGTTCGTCGCCGTGTTGAACACGACGAACCCGACCAGCCACGCCCACACCGGCACCGCTCCCACGACCGCGTGCATCGCCACCGCCGCGATCAGATACAACAGACTCGGCACCAACAGGTAGTCCAACAGGACCGACCACCCGGCGAGGAACCCGACCGGAGCCGCGATCCCCCGACCGGCATAGTTGTAGACACTGCCAGCGAACGGGAACGCCTTCACCATCTGCGCGTACGACGCCGCCGTGAACACCATCGCCACCATGCCGATCACATAGGCGAGGGCGACCATGCCACCGGAGCTTTGGAACACCCCACCGAAGATCCCGAACGGCGCGATCGGCACCATGAAGATCAACCCATAGAACACCAGATCCTTGAACCCCAGCGTCCGCCACAACTCCGGCCGATACCCACCAACCGGCGACGGGCCTCCCACAGGAACCGGTATCTGCTGTGCCGTACTCACGATCTCGTCCTCCCAATCGACTGACTTCCACGAACCCGCCGACCGGCCGTCGACGGACATGACCCATCCGCGCGTCACCGCCTGACGCGCCGATCTCTTGCTCTGTGCTGGAACCGTTTGAACCGGCTGCTGCTTCAGCCGGAGCGGCGACGGCGACTTGCTCGGTTGGATTGCCGGCTCCGATCGCCGAGGGCCGTGGCGTTCGCGCTCACCAGTCGACCAGCTGTCCGCAATCGTGGGAATGAACGACGCCCGTGAACAGCGGGAACACTGTGGACCGCCACGTGAACTCCGTGAACCTCCAGCTGGACCGCTCCCCGCGCGAGGTCAGAGCCAGCACAATGACCAGGTGCGGGTACTGGTGCTTGGTGGTTCCTGGTTCGTTGGCAGGACCGTCATCGAAGAGGCATCCGGACGTGGGCATGACGTGACAGTGTTCAACCGGGGCGTCACTCCGTCGCCGCTGCCTGCAGGCGTTCGCCGGATCGTCGGTGACCGCGAATCGGCGGCCGATGTTCGGTCTCTCGCGCGGTCTGGTCCGTGGGATGTGGTCATCGACGTGAGCGGAAGCGTCCCAGCCGTGGTTCGACGCTCGGCCAGCGCGCTCGCCGACGTCGCCGAGCGCTGCGTGTTTGTGTCGACAATCTCGGCCTATCGGGAATGGCCACACGCTCCCGTCGATGAGAACTCACCTGTATGGGACGCCGATCCTGACAACGACCCGGGCACGCGCCGTTGGGATCCGGACGCTTACGGTCCGTTGAAGGTCGGCTGCGAGATCGCCTGCCAGGAGGCATTTGGTCTGCGGCGGCTGCTCGTGCTGCGGCCACATGTGGTGCTTGGCCGCTATGAATATGTCGGACGGTTGCCGTGGTGGCTTGCGCGGATGCGGCAGGGCGGTCAAGTCCTGGCGCCGGCCCCGGATCGAGCGATCCAGCCCATCGATGTCCGGGACCTTGCGCAGTTCCTGCTCGACTGCGTCGAGCGCGGCGATTCAGGGCTCTTCAATGTGGCCCCATTGGCGGAGGCGGCCTCCTACAGCCTCATGCTGCACGCCTGTATGGAAGCCACCGTTGTATCCGCCCAACGACAGGTTGAGCTGGTCTGGGTCGACGAGGACTGGCTGCTGGGCCAGGGGGTCACGCAGTGGACGGAACTGCCGCTATGGCGCAACGCCGCGGCCCCATGGGGCATGAATGTCGATCGTGCATACGCTGCCGGTCTACGGTGCCGCCCGCTCGCCGACACGGTCTATGACACGTGGGCGTGGCTGCGGGACGGTGGCCGCGCCGTCGACCATCAGCGGTTCGCCGAGCATGGCATCGCGGCGGAGAAGGAGTCAGCGATTATCGGACGGTGGCTCACCCGGACCGGGCGTGCAGGCGGGTTGAGCCGGCCAGCGTCTTCACAAACGCCCGGTTAATCGACGGGTCACGTCCGGGGACGTAGCGTGCAGTCGGCTTGTATCCGGTGCTGGTGAACAGGACAAGGGCGGCCTTGTTGCGGACACCAGTTTCCAGGATGGCGTGGCAGGCGCCCCACTCGATCGCTATACGTTCCAGACGGGCGAGCAGCGCGTGGCCGATGCCTCGTCCTCGCGCGGCGGGAACGAGGTACGTCTTCTTGATCTCGACTGTGGCGGTCCTGTCGTTGTACCAGCGGTAGCCGCCGCACCCCACCGGTAGGTCATGTCTGTAGGCCACGATGAAGATGCCGTTCGGCGTGGCGTAGTCGTCCGGTGTGAGGTCGACAGATTCCGCGAAACCGTAGCGCCCGAATTGTTCCTGGTAGAAGGCGGCCAGCAGGTGTGCGGCATCGGGATGGTTGACTTCGCGTTCGACGAAAGTGATCCCGCCAGCCAGCTCAGCGCACGTGCCCGGCATGGTGAGATCGCTCGTCATACGGTCGATAATGCCTCATCGAACTGTGGTAGGAATTCGGCGACGATCGGGGAGCGTGATCGGCGTGCCAGGACGGGTCGTAGCTGGCGCAGGTAGTTGCGCCCGCGTGGTGACTGCACGAACGGCAGTAGCCCGATGCAGGTCCGCAAGGCGGAGACCGCCTCGGCCAAGTCGCCGCGCCGCAGGTGGGCTTGGGCCAAGAAGGTCGTGTGGAGGAGCCCCGAACGGGCATATGTAGGGCCGCCGGTGTCCGATGGCGAGGTCATGTTCGCGACCGAGTCGGTGAGGAGCTCGATTCCTTCCGAAAGCAACCGGTTACGGCTCGTGGTGGTCTGTTCGGCGAGTATGACCAGGCCCTGGCCGGCCTCGGCGGCCAGTTGCATCGGGTTGAGGTAGTACAGGAACGACGGTCCGTCCTGCGTTCGGCTGCGCTCCAGCAGCTCGGCAGCCTGATCGGCGCAGCGCCGGAACCGGGCCAAGTCGCCGTCAGCTGCTGCGGCAGTCGCTTCCCGGCCGAGCAGTCGTGCCCGCAGGATCGGGTCGGCGGTGCGGCATTCCGCGGTGGCAGCTTCGGCGAGTCGTACGGCTTGGGGGCGGTGCCCGGCGAAGGCCGAGACGTAGCTGAGCATGCCGATGGCGTTCGCGGCTCGGTCCCGTGCGTCGAGTGCCCGGCATACACCAATGCTGAGCAGCAGATATCGCTCGGCGGAGCCGTACCGGCTGGAGTCGAAGTGCAGCCAGCCGAGCAGTTGTGCGAGATCGGCAACGATCGCCAGGAGCCTGCGGCCGGCCGCCAGGTCATAGTTGGCGTACTCGACGAGATCCACAACGTTGCGCAGCTCAGCCGTGACATACCGAAGGCTGAGGGCACCGCCGCCGTGCCGATCGTCCAATCGGCGCAACGCAGCGACATGCGCCTCGATCAGGTCGACCTGCTCGGCAAGGACATACTCATGACCTGCCCGATTCCGGGCAACGACGACCGCGCCGCGCAGCTGATCCAGGACCGCAGCAGTGAGATCGGCGCCCGAGGCGTCTTCGATGGGACTGCGCGGTGTCGGTGAGGTCGTGGCCAGGTGGCTGAGTTCCCGAACGAGGTCGTCGAGATGTGTGACCGCGTCCAGTCCGGTCGCCGCCGATCGTCGACTCTGTGCCGGTCCGTGGCTGGGCCACAGTTGTTCGACGGTGACGGTGAAGCCGAGCCGGTCGGTCAGCACCGCGGCGGCGACATCGGGGATCGGTGGGCGTGGCCGGAATCCTCGTCGGATCCATGAGTAGCCAGCTGTCGGGTCCAATCGTAGACGTTCGCGGCCCTGGCTGGACAGACGCGTGTTGATCGCATTCACGAGTTGGCGCGGTCCCCACTCGGCCAACCGCAGCAGGTCGGCCAGCGCGGCGGAGGTATCGCTCATCGATGTCCCCCAATCAATCGATTCCATCGCACAGTACCCGAACGGTGGCAGACGTGTCCGACCCGATTCGCCTGCGCGCCGAAGTTCACGACGTTCACGGGTTGGTGTTTGCAGTTCCCGACATTCACTGATCAGTACCCTGCCCCCAATGCGCTGGCCACTGCTGGACTCGATTCAAGATGAAAGGCGGACATCGATATGGTCGGGAACCGAACCCTCGAACGAAATCTGTCCGAAGACGGATACGGGCGGATGATCCGAGCGCTCAATGAACTGCACTACGCCGGAGAGACCAGCTTCTACAGCGCCGCCCCGTTGCGTTCGTGCGAGGAGTACCTGTTCGACCGGTATGGCCATGGCGCGCGGATCTTGGACGTCGGGTGCGGCGCTGGCCGAGTTACGAAGGCAATCACCGACCGCGGCGGCCGGATCGTCGGCGTGGACATCAACCCAGCGGCAATCAACGTCGCCCGGCAGAGGTGCCAGGACGCTGAGTTCATCTGCGCCAGCATGACCGAACTTCCGCTGCCTGATGAAAGCTTCGAACAGGTGTGGTGCCTGCGCTTCTCGTTCAACGCCTTGCCAACCGTCGCGGAGCGGATCGAGGCATTGGCGGAGCTGTGGCGGGTCTGCGCGCCGGGCGGCTCCGTGTTCGTCGAGGTGTTCAACTGGTACTACCGGGGCCGGTTCGGGCTGGTGCGGATCGCGAACGTACTCGACCAGTACGCGCGGCTTCTGCGGTGGCACGGTGAAGGCAGGCAACGGTCGGCGCCGATCCCGGCGCGGGACATCCTCTACCTGGCCAACAAAGCCGAGGGCGCCGCACCCGGCTTCGCCCACCTCACTACGGTCCGCGAGATGCAGCAGCTCGCTGCCACAACCAAGCTGGGCCAACATGCCACGGTCACCGGCGAGGAATCGCTGTTGGCGGGCACGCGGATACCGATACGTCCGCGCCACGGTGGCTATTCGATGTGGCTCGTGGCGACGAAGCCGGGCTGGCCGTCATGAGGCTGGTGCGGATAGGTGACCTTGCTGTCGAATTGCATGTCGACGGTCTTGCCGAGTGCAGCGTCGGCGACTTCGTAGGCTGCATCACGGAAGAAGCCGTTGACCCGGCGTCCGGATATCAGCTCTTCGTGACTGCCGGCGATCGAGCCCGGTTCGTTCTGCATCTTGGCAGCAAGACCATGTCGCTGACCCTTCCGCTTGGACGAGCCGAGCACGATCAGGCCACAACCGAGATCGGCTTGCTGCAAGCGCTCGCCCGAGGTGTCGCCTTCATCGAAGCGGCCGACTGTCAGACCAACACGTTGACCGTCCTGCTGCACGGCAGTGCCTTCGCGATCTCCGCTGACCATGCGATAGCCGTACTCGACGGTGGCCTCGGTCAAGGCAAGACATCACTTGCGCTGGGACTCGCCGCGCGATACGGGCAGTTGATGGTCGACGAGTTCACGTTCGCCGTGATGGCCGGACCGAATGTCACCGTGCTGCCCGCTCCGCAATGGCCGTGGCATGTCCGCCCGGACATGGCTCCGCACCTGCTGACCGAAAACGCCCATAGGCGGCTACTGTTTGAGGCCGACCTTCACGGCATCACTAGCAGGGCAATCGAGGCAGCGCCCTTGCGGATGATTCTGATTCCAGATCGGGCATTACCAGCTGGCGAGACGATGGACGTTCCACCAGTTGCGGCACGCCGGTTGCTGCACTGCGCCGTCACTGACCATGTGCGCAAACTCGCCGATCCCAGCCTCGATCACGTCTCGATCTTCCAGTCGCCGGAACAGATCGCCACCGCCGACGGCATGCCCCTGCACACCCGATCGGCCGTACCCACGTACGACACCGAGCGTGTGCTTGACGCGCTTGTGACAGTTCCCGCGGTTAGGGTTGGTATCGGCGGCCCGGCCGACCTACCGGTCAGCGTCGCCGCAGCCGGTGATCGCTTCACGAAACTGCTGGCATGGCACCAGGGTTGATCCTCCTAGCCGGTACCAGCGAGTCCGGCAAGAGCAGCGCCGGCAGCTATTTCGCGCAGCAACACCACGCACGCCGAGTCAAGATCCGATCAATCCTCGCCGAGCTGGCCAGCGGCCGACCGGTCACCCACGAGGGTGTACCGATGCGCGAAGGTTTCGACCATCAGGAGTTTCTGACGCTGGTACAGCGCTTGTACGAGTCCGGCGCCCCGCATGCGTTGGTCATAGAGAGCTTCATCGACGCCGAACTCGCCAAGGCGACGAGGCGAGCCTGGACCGGGCCGGCTCGCATAGTCTTCATCGCAGCGACGCGCGCCAACCGCATCGCCAGGCTGACCGCGAATGCCGGCATCAGCCCGGAGGAAGCCGCCGCCGCCATCGATCGCAAAGACGCCCGGAAACGAGTGGTTGAGCAGTGGCAGCAGTGGCGGTCGCTCGCGGACGACTGGATCGACAACGACGGTGACTATCCCGGCTTCTTGGCCGACCTCGACGCAGTCCTGATCAGGTTGACGACCGACACAATCGAATGAAGGGATGACGTGATGCGCCAGTATGCCTCCGCCGGGGCGATCGTCGTAACCACCGACCTGCGGCAGCCCCGCACCCTCCTGCTGGACCAGGTTCGGGTCACCGGCGAGCGGCAGACGGTCGCGGCGAAGGGCCGGTTGGAGCCCGGCGAGGCGCCCTTAGCTGCCGCTTTGCGCGAGGTCGCCGAGGAGGCCGGCCTCCACGACGTCATCTACGCGGGTTACCTGGGCCAGCAGGCATACCGCTTCACCGACAACGACGGCACTCCCGCCGCGAAGACCGTCGACTGGTTCCTCTTCGCTGCTGACGACACCACCGCGCTCACCCGCGGCGAGGAGGGGTTCACCACCGCCCGCTGGATCGACCTCGACACCGCCGGTGATGAGGCCAGCCACGCTGGATTCGGCGAATACCTCCGCCGCGCCGCGGACATCGTCTCATGGCGGCAACATCGGCCGTTGCCGTTCAGCACCCTGCTTGACCGGGTGATCCGGGACGTCGCCGACCAGGCCACGGCGATCCTCGCCGAGCAGCCAGACGCTGGGGTCGGCGTGTGCGGCTCAGCCGCTCGCGGCGACTACGTCGAAGGCTGGAGTGACATCGACCTGATCGGCTGGGGCCTGCCCGAAGCCTCACCTCTCATCGCCGGGCTGTCGGGCATGGTCGAGGAGTTCAGCGCCTGCCACGGTATTCGCGTGTCGCTCCGTCTTGCTGACGAACACGGGCACGATGTCCGCTCGCCAGGACCGGTACCCGACATGAAGCTACAAGCCGCACTGCGCCGTGTCGGCACCGACGTCGCCGTGATCGCCGGCGTCGCCCCCGCGACCGCCCCCGCGACCGTCGAGCTGCTGTCCAGCCTGGAATTGCTGCACGAACACGCCGCCCACGGCAGCACCCGCTGGAGCAGCGGGCGTGACCGGGATCGGCGGCTGCTGTCCATCGCGTGCAGCACGGCCCGCATCATCGTCACCAACGAGAACCCCGATGGTTCGCTGCGCCTGCCGGACGTCGTGCGTGTCCTGGAATGCGGCTGGCCGAGCAGCCAACTCGGCGCCTTGCTTGGCGAGTACGACACGTTCCGACGTGCGGGCGCCGAGTCAGCCGATACCGCCGCCCACCTCGCCAGGCGTGTGCCCGACGCCCTCACCGAGATGATCGAACTCGGCGGCTCGGTTATCGCGGCCCACAAGTCTCCGTCCAGGTGAGGTGCCCGATGCCGATGGTCTTCGTCGACGGCGTTGACGGCGCCGGGAAGACCACCATGATCCAACGACTCGCGCAATCCCTGCCGGCCCCCACGGTCCACGTCGCCGACCCTCTCTGGCACTACCTACCCGCGGTCACCGCCCCCACTGACTTCGCCTCCTGGGTTATGAGCACCTCAGCTGCCGAGGTTGCCATCGCCATCATCGACGCCTGTATCCATCGCTTGGCCGACATTCGGCGTCACCTCGAATTGAGAGGGCCTGGCACGGTGGTACTCGTCGACCGAGGACCACGGACCGTCGCTGCATCCGCCCGGGCGCACCTCGCCACCGGCGGGCCAGCTGAAACCGCTGTAGATCCTGAGTCCTCAATCAGGCGACTGCGGGCCACGATCGGGCAGGCCGCGCACGCCGACGACTGCATGGCAGTCGAACTGCGAGTCACCAGCTACGACGCCATCCTGCACCGTCTCGGCGACAGCGAACGAACCGATCCCCGATACCTGCGCTACCTCAGGGCTTTCCTGCAGTACTTCGAGGCCGAAACACCGTGGCCCGGCCTCCGCCAGATCGTGCTCGACGCCACCGCAGACCTCGCAACCAACGTGGGCTCCGTCCAGACAAGGCTTTGAGCAGAGACCGATCGGGTGTGGCCGGGATACCGTGCGGGACGCGCTGCACATCCTGCGCCGTGAGCTGCTCATCGTCACCGCACGCGGCAGCCGCTCATTGGTGCACCCTTATCTCACTCGAGCTGATGATGGTTCGAGTGCACCGGTGACCGTCGGGCCATCGCCCTGCTCGCTCGACCTTTGAGGTCCAGCGTGAGTTCTGCGAGGCCCGGTGGCCCGTGGCTCCGTCCGTGAGAACGGGGCCCAGATGTGCGCGACTTCCGGGCCCAGGTGGGTCAGTTTCCCTTGCAGGTCACCTGCTCGCCGCGTAGGTTAACCGCGACCTCCCCGAAGTCGACCTGCGCCTCGACACCCGGCCGATGCGTCTGCGGCACGCACACGTCGACCGGTCCGCGGCCGGCCTCGGCCCGGATCTTCGGCTTGCGGTCCGCGACGTAGGCCCGGACCACCGCGTAGGACACGTCGAGCATGTCGTGCTCGTCGATCAGCCGGTCATAGATCCGTTTCACCGTGTGCCGCTGCTTGCGGGGCGCGTCCAGATCCGCGCGCAGGATGCCGTCGATGATCGGTTTGAACTCATCCAGCTTCGACGGCCGCGGTGGCAGCGGCTTGCGTGGCTCCGGCCACGCCGACAGCAGCGCCGAACGCACCGTGCGCCGGCTGACCCGGTGCTGGCGGGCCAACGCCCGCACGGACATGCCGGCCCGCGAGCCCCGTCGGATCGCCGCGAACAGGTCAACCTTCGACATCGACGCCATCGGCAGGCTCCCGTCCAAACCAGCCGATGCTCCCACCAGCAACGGTGGGCCCGAAACTCACGAACATCGAAAACCACCCGAACGAGGTGATCCCCAAACTGGCCGACAAACCGCAGGTCACGCCGGCGGAACGGCGTGCCCACCGACCGCCTCGACAGGCCCACGACACGGGTCCGGCCCGTCGGCTGGCCGGCCGGAGCTACGTTGAGTAGCGGGAACCAGGTCTCAGACGGCTACCGGATCTGCCGAGTTGAGTGCGCCGCGGCCCGTGAGACCCCGGGTCGTGAGGGAGGCAAGCAGCAGGGACGGCGACGAGCGGGCTTACACGCCCAGACCTCCCACCACGGTTACTTCTTGGCTGGTGAACTCGCCCGTGAGCATCGGCATAGCCTTGCCGATCGCCGCCTTGGCTTCGGGAAGCTGGAGGGAAGCGTCGTGCTTATCCTTGCTCTGCCACACCTCACTCACCCAGATGGTGACGTCGTCGGTGTCCGAGATGCTCACGATGTACAGGTCGCATCCGGCCTTGCGTAGGCCATCAGCACCGCTCAGCAGGATGTCCACGACCTCATCCCGATGGCCCGGCTTGACCTTCATCGATCCGATGTATCCGTATGACACGACAACTCCCTAACGCGGCCACAAACTGGTCACATTCATGCAGCGAACGACGAAAGCGGCTCGCGACGGAGAACGATTCTCTGCGGCTCCGAGCGTACTGATCTGCCGATGAGCGCGCACGCGATCTTGCCAGCTCCCCGTCCACGCACCACCCACCACAGCCTGACCCAGACCAACCGCCTACCCCGGGCCCGACCACCACCACGGAGCACGCCGGAACGCCCGGCGGCCCCATCACGCCCACCGACATTCAATCAGTAGCAGTCGATGCAACGCTGGACGACGGCCGCGACCCAAGGCCAGTCGGTGGATTGAGGCTAAGACCGCATCTCATTTGGGGTTGTTGCTGGGCAAGGTCGTTCGTTGTCCGGTCATGGGTGATGTAGAGAAGTATTGCCCGGAAGCGTTGTGGCACCTCGCGCGGCCGCTGCTGCCCGAGCACCCGAAACGGCATCAGGGTGGCGGGCGGCGGCGGATCGATGACCGGATCACACTCGCGGCGATCCTGTACGTCCTGGACTCCGGCTGCGCCTGGGACGAACTGCCCGCCTCGTTCCCGATCTCGTCGAAGACCACGCACCGCCGGTTCACCGAGTGGGTCGCGCTCGGTGTGATGGCCGCGCTGCACCGGGCGACGCTCGATGTGCTCGGCGCCGCGGGACAGATCGACTGGTCGCGGGCCAGCATCGACGCCATGCATATGCGGGCGGTAAAGGGGGGCCTCACGGGGCCGAGCCCGGTAGACGCGGTAAGCCCGGCTGCGCGACTGCAAGCGCCGCGGTACGCGCGCCCCGGTCCTGGCGGTCGGCGACGGCGCGCTGGGGTTCTGGTCGGCACTGTGCGAGGTCTTCCCTGGCGCCCGGGAACAGCACTGCTGGTTCCACAGGATCGCCAACGTGCTCGCCGTCGACCTCGCCGAGGACGCCCGCCGACACGGCGCCGTCCATGTCGACCTACTCGGTGATCACCCGATCGTGATAACCCATCAGGACATCCACCCAGATAGCATCCTCATCCGGCCAGGCTGACACATCGTCCTGCTCGACTTCGACCACGCCGCGCGGGCCGAAGACACCGACGACTTCGTCAAGATCGACCGTTGGTGCCTACCTGCGGGCGAGGACCGCCGGCGTCTGCTGGATACCTATTGGCGTCTACGCGGCCAGCCAGCCGACCAGTTGTTCGAGCAGCGCCTCGCCTAGCGTGCACAGCTGCTCGGTGACGTTCGTGACGAACGCGTCCCGGGTTCGACAGGAACGGACAGTAGTGGGTCATCCCCCATCGGGGAAACCACAAAGTACATGCGGACAACCGAGCGCGGAAACGTCCGAACCCACTTGAGAGCCGCTGGCCGCCATGGCCGTTATCCACAATCTTCAACCAGAAGCGACAGCTCCCACCCTCCGCTCCGTGCACATGGCTATTCTCATCAACTTCGATAGTGACCGGACATCGCGGTGGCGGGATGGTCCCGCCACCGCCCAGTTTCGCTAGATGCTGTCGGCCTCTCGCGTGTCGTTGGACCCATGCCTGCCGAGGATGCGCACCGTAGTGCTGAGCTTGATCTCTGCATCCTTGGGGCCTCGGAGGTGGGGATGGATGTAGACGGGGCGGCGCAGTGCTCGGCCGGGGCCGTAGGGCTGATCGCGCCAGTGGCCGGTCACCCAGACTCGGTTGGTGTACGCCCTGTTGGTTGCTGTCCGTGAGCTGGTGTTCGCCTTGTGATGGGTTCGGATGTGAACGATTCGCACGTCGGGTAGAGGGCGCTTCGTCCGTTCGTACTTCTTGCGGACGTTCTTGTCGATCGCCGCGGGCTCGGCTTCGGCGGCGCCTTGGGCAACGAGGAGCCAGGTTGTCAGGACCGGCGCGATCGGCTGGCTTCCGCCCTCGCCGAGGCGTTGGCCGGGATGGAGGACCTGATCGCGGATCGGGGCGAGCCAGCCCGCGTCATCACGGAGTGCCTGCATGGCCTCGTCCCTGAGGCCGCCGCCGATGGCGCGGTAGAGGACGATCCAGATGGTGTCGTCGTGGCGTGTCCAGGTAGCGGCGGTGATGCCGCGAGGTGCGATGGGTCGGGACCAGATGAGCAGTCCGTCGTCGCACGGTGCGAGGTCGCGGGCTACGGTCACTGCCGGGAGGTCGGCTGCGGCGGCTTCGGCCATGTTGGTGAAGTCGTCGTCGACCCAGTGGAGGCGTGCACGGTCAAGCGAGTCGGCCAGGTGCGGCCGTAGCGGCGGCACTCTTGTTGTCGCCGGCAGGCCGAGCGGGCCTCGGCAGAACCGGGTGAGACCGTCGCGGATTCGGGGTAGATCGCGTGCGCCGAGGTTGAGGTCGGGCCACGCGGTGGTGGTGATGAGTGTTCGGCCGGGACGCCGGTCGGCGAGGAACCCGGTGTGCAGCGTTCGGTACGCCGCACGGGCTGCGGCGTCGCGGTACAGACCCGCCCGGCGCGCGGCACGTTCGGCGGGCGCGTGGTTGCGGCCCGCTTCGATGTCGATCGTGCACGGGACGCATGCTGCCCAGACCTCGCCGAGGTCTTGCAGCAGGTCCTGCTGCGCGCCGACGCCGAGGACGGCGACGCTGCCGCCTGTGATCGACCATGCGGACTGCGGGTCGCCGCAGAAGTCGCAGACGCGCCGCACGGTGTCCAGGTTGCGAACAGGCACCGGGACGGGCTGGTGGCCGTCGGTGTCGTGGTGCATGGGGTGCCCGTACTCGCCGTTGATGACGTTGAGCGGTAGGAAGCACACGGCGCAGGCCATCTCGTCGCGGGCCGGGATCATGCGGTCACCCCGGGGCGGTTGTGGCGCAGGTCGCGGGGGCGGGGTCCGCGACGGCGCTCCCGGTCGGGCATGGTCATGCCGGGCGCGTAGATGATGTGCCGGTTTCCGCCCTGGTGCTTGGCGTGGTACATGGCGGTGTCGGCCCGGTTCAGGGCGACGTCTTCGAGATGATCGGTGCTGTCGATGACGGCGACGCCGAGGCTGGCCTTGACGGCGGTCGCGACCGGTCCGTTGTCGGTGTCGACTTGGACGGGCTGGCCGACCGCCGAGACGAACTCGTCTGCGACGCGGGGGATCTCCTGGTCGCGGACGGGCAGGAGGATGACGAACTCGTCCCCGGACAGCCGCGCGGCGGCGCCACCATTGATCTCGGCGATCAGGCCGACTCGGTCCGCGACTTCCAGGAGAAGCGTGTCGCCGCCGTCGTGGCCGTAGGTGTCGTTGATCTCCTTGAACCCGTCGAGGTCGAGGAGCATGACGATGAGGGGCTGCGGTTCAGGTGCGGCGGCGAACCCGGAGTAGACGGCCTGCAGCCCGGTGCGGTTGAACAGTCCGGTGAGCGGGTCGTGGGCGAGCTGCCAGGCCGCGTCGGCAAGCTCGCGATATACGCGGTTGAGGGTCGGCTGGGCGGCGAGGTGGCCGAGCCCGAAGCCGATACTGAGGATCGCCGCGGCGATGGTGGCGATTCCGAGGATCGTGATGAACACTAGGTTCTCCATTTCGATGGAGACCCGGGACGCTCTCGTTGTCTAGGCGTTGCGTCCCGGGTCCTGGATACGACGACGGCCCGCCTTTGGCGGGCCGTTTGTTGTGTTTCTGCCGCCGTGTGAGGCGGCGTCCTCGAGGAACGGGGTCAGCGGGCCGTGGCCGGCGTGGTCGTGCCGTCGAGGCTGTCGGCCGCCCCGACTCGGGCGGGATACCGCCCGGCGCTGACCCACCTGCCGTTGGGGGTTTGATGGGGCTCGTCGGTGCGGGACCGTCGGCCCAGGAGCTGGCTCGGCTCTTGCGGGCTGCAGGTGGGCCGGTACTGGTAGTCCTCGGAGACGACGGTGACGTAGTCGACATCGGAGGCGTAGGGGACGTAGCTGCCGTGTAGGACGGTGCCGCCGAGCCGGTCGCAGCAGGCGACGGACACCGGGTACCAGCCGTTCACGGCGAGGGTGACGCGGTGGCCGCAGGTCAGCGCCAGCTCGAACACGCACAGCCGGTGCAGCTCCTGGCCGTTGGTCACTGGGCCGGTCATGAGGTCACCGCAGCGGTGGTGAAGGTGGCGCGCATGCTGCGCAGGGCGCGTCGTTCCAGGCACCGGACCGCCTCGGGACTGCGATCCATGAGGCGGGCTGCCGCGTCGCGGGGGTAGCCGTCGAGGTAGCGCAGTTGGATCGCGCGGCGTTCGGCGGCGGTAAGCCGGGCCATGGCGTGCACGAACGTGATGTGTCCGGGTCGTTCGGGCGGGTCGGCGACCAGCGGGGGCGCGGTGTCGCGGGCGGCGTGGTCGCGCACGGTGTATGCGGCGCGGGTGTAGCGGCGGCGCGACCAGTCGTGGCGGATACACGCCTTCGCGGCCTGGATGATGAACCAGCCGCGGACGTCGAGCAGCGCCGTGGACAGCTCGGCCAAGGCGCTGGCGAAGGCTTCCTGGACAAGGTCCGGGATCGCGTCGCGGTCGCGGTCGCGCATGCGGACGGTGACGTAGCGGGTGACCGGCTCGTGGTAGGCCCGGTAGAGCTCGGCGAAGGCGTCACGGTCGCCGAGCTGGGCGCGGTGCAGCAGGGCGAGGACCTGCGGGGTGACTTCTGGGCGTCGGCGGCGTGCGCCGCTGGAGCTGTTGCCGTGCATGGGATTCCTCCTCTAGGCGTGCGAGGGAATCCGGGCGCGGCTGTCGGCCGTGCCCGGAGGTGCGCGTGTTCGCGCGGTCGGCCGGGCGACGGCCGGAATCGGTGGTGCGTGGTGTGGCTACGGCATTCGCGGAGCGGGTTGCGGTTGGGCCGCTGCCGTTTGTCGGAGCGGCGGGTGGGCGGCCTTGTCGGCGCGCAGCTGGTCGGCGAGCCCGTCCGGGATGTCGGCGTACGGCGCGACGGCCGCGAGCACATCCGTGGGGTCGGCGATGTCGCCGCGCAGCTGGACGCGGTCGGGCTTGTTGTCCGGGTCGGTCACCGGGTCCCAGTCGAAGTCGACGACGGTGGCGAAGTACGCGCAGTGAGGGGTCCAGCCGACCTGGATCGTGTATCGCTCGCTGCCGGGTTTCGGGGTCAGGGTGTAGAGGCTCATGGCGTCTCCTGGACGTGATGGAGGCGCGCGTCCGTCGCTGGACCGCGCGCCTCGGGATGGGTTGGGTTACCTGCTCAGCCCGTGCAGGGTCAGATGCGCCTCTTTGAGGTGTCCGGCGGCCAGCTCTCCGTTCGCGCCGGCGGTGCTGAGGCTGTTGGTGAGGGCTTGCACGGCCGCGGCGGGCGCGGTGTCGAGAGCGCGGACGTTCCGCCCGTCAATGCGCTCGGCGGCGCGCTGGATGGTTTGGGCGAGGTGGGCCAGGATGAGGTTGAGGCCGCACACCAGCCTGGCCAGTTCCGTCCGGTCGTACTGGTTGGCGGCGTGGGTGATGGTGTCGCCGAGGTGCTCGACGGCGAGCAGGATCACGTGCGTCGCGGCGACGGTCCGCGCGGGGCTGAACCCGGCTTCGTCGTGGAACAGGCGGGCGGCGTCGCCGATGAGGTCACGGCTGTCGTTGTCCAGGCGCGGGGCGTCGGGCAGGAGGCCGAACCAGTCGGCGTCAGTGAGGTACCAGGCGGGTGTGAGCATGCTGTCCTCCCATGGACATGCAGCAAGGCGGCCACCGGTTGGTGGCCGCCTGCGGGGATGGAGGTATCGCGCCCCGTGATCGCGTGGGTGCGAGGGGCGTGTGTATGGGTGCGCTGGGCTGATGTTGGCGGCGGCGGCCGACCGGAGAGGTGGGCGCGATGCCGTCGCGGGGCGTCAGGTCAGCAGCACATGGGAAAGAAGGAGAACCTTCAGGCTAGCCGTGCTGCGACGCCCGGAACCTGACCTGTCAGGTTCGGTGGCCTGGCGGGACCTGACAGGCAGCTCGCGGCGATTCTGACAACGCCGTCTCGAAGCGGCGGTGGCGGCTGCGGGACTGGGGCGGGACTGCCTGGCCGCGCCGCCAACCGGTACCGCTGTCAGGTCCCGCTACCCGGTTGAGCAGCAGGACCTGACAGCGGGACTCGTCCCGCAGACGTCCAGGTCTCCCCGGGGGCGTCTGAGGGACGGCGTGCGCTCGATCACCGTCGCGGGACTCGCACCCCGGACCGTGCGCCTGACAGGTCGGCCGAATCTGGCGGACGCGGGACCGGCCACGGCTGGGGCGTCGCGACCCGAACGACACCGCGCTCAGCAGCAGACGGGCACAGCCGCCAGTAGGGTCGCTGAGCTGCGGATTTCTGTCAGAGGGCGGGTGGGATCGCTCGCATCCGCCCTCCGGCGGCTGCTGCCATCTAGCAGCGGCGCAGCACCAGCACATCCTCGTGGGCCACGAGGTGTACCGGTACGCCTTCGGCGCGGGCGCGACGGACCGCCATCAGCCCGAACATGCTGGCCCGGTGCACGATCTGTCCGTCGCGGACGGCCGCGAGCATCGCGGCGCACCGCTCCACCGGGACCAGGCCCACCGACTGTGCGACGGCGAGCAGCTCGCCGGGCAGGTCGATCAGGTCGTCCCGCTGGCGGCGTACGGGACGGCAGGTGATGACCACGGTCCCGCCGGGACGCAGCAGCTGATAGCTGGCGGCGAGGATCTCGGTGAAGCCGTCGAGCAAGCGGGACCATCCCGCGTAGGCGAGGTTGCCGTGCTCCCGGTCCCCATAGAGGTGGTCCCGCTTGCGTACCCCGGTACTCGTTGCCTGGACCAGCCCGTGAGTCCCGCGCCCGTACGGCGGCGAGGTGAGCACGAGCGCGACCTTGCCGACCGCGGACGCGGGTGCCAGATCGAGGAGTCGGGTGGCGTCGCCGGTGAGGACCTTCGCCGTGCCGGCGGCGGCTTGCGTCGTAGCCAGCGCCACATTGGCGGCGGCCAAGGCGGTGAACCGCGGTTCGATGTCCACGCCGAGCCCTTGCCGGCCGAGGTGCATGGCCTCGACCAGCGTGGTGCCCGACCCGCACATCGGATCGAGGACCAGGTCCCCCGGTGCGGTGTAGGAGCTGATGGCTTTGGCCGCCAGGTTCGGCAGCATCTTGCCCGGGTGGCTGGACGACTCCGGCACGTAGCGGCCCCGGCGCTGGTCGCGGGACGCTTGTTGGCAGGTCAGCCACACTGAGGTGACCGGCAGGGCCTCAGCCATCGGCGCCTGCCGAATCGGTCGCGCTGCGGGTCATGATCAGCACATCGGTGTGGATGTCGAGACTGGTGGCCTGGCCGCGCTGCGGCGGCTGGTCGGCCGCCACGATGTGTTGCAGGTAGGCCATGCCCGCCTGCTTCGCGGCGATGACCACGTCGACCGGCAAGACCGGGTCGCCGTGGGCCAGGAGCACCGCGACGCAGCCGCCGGGCAGGAGGTTGGCGCGGCACCGGGTGAAGAACTCGGCCGGCGTGCCGGCGCCGGCGTCGAGGGGCCAGCCGGTGACGATCAGCGCCGCCGCCTCCTTGCCCCAGCCGACCAGGCGGGCTGCCTGCAGGTGACTGCGACGGCTGGCGGCGATGATGGCTCGGGCCAGCTGCGGCCCGTCGGTGAGGTCGATGACCAGGTGGGTCGGGTGGGTGAGGTTGTGCACGAGGCGCACGCCCATGCCGTTGGACATGGTCTCGCCCTGACGCGGTGCGGGCACCGCCCAGACGGTGATCGGCACGGGCGGGTCGCCGGGCACCACGTCGCCCACGGGGACGGGTGCGCTGGAATGGGTGTGGTTGGTCATGGGCACGTGGCCCCCGGACCGGCGGGCGTACTGACGATGCACAGTGCGCGGCTGTCAGGCCGATCGAACCCGCCCCCGTCCTGACAGATCCGGTCAGCCCTACCCGTCGGGCAGCCATGCCGGGACGGTCTGGCGGTGCCGAACCCTGACACGACCTGGCATGACCTGCCGAGGTCCAACAACCGCTTGTGGTGTCAGGTCGCGATGTCCCAATCGAGATCACCGGGGCCTCCGCACGGAGGAGGTCCTGCTCGAAGGGACTTCACCATGGCGAACACTGCGAGACCGAGCGGCACCACCACGGCGCTGACCATCGCCGAGATGGCGTTCGAGTTGCTGACGTGCGAACCGGCTCCGCTGGTATTCGACGCCCGCCCGGTGCCGGGGCTGCCGGACCGGACGATGCCGTTGAACGAGCTGCGCAAGCTGGTGCTGTTCGAGCGCTACGACAGCGACACCACCGACGCGCTCTGGCGGCAGCTGGCCCACCACGCCCGCGATTGGGGGCCGGCATGGGTCGTCGGCGCGATCGGCGTGGCGCTCCCCGCCCTCACCCACCTCGCGGCCAAGGTCAGCCGAGGCAACGCCCGGCATGCCGACGACGTCGACTCCGAAGTCCTGGCCGGGTTCCTCCACGGCCTGCGCACCGCGGACCTGGAGCCACCCCGGCTGTGGCTGCGGCTGTGCTGGGCGGCGTGGCGGGCCGGGGTCAGCGTCGTGAAGGGCACGGACACCGAGGAACTGCCGCTCGACCTCACCAGCGGCTCCCGGCTGCCGTCGCTGCCCTACGGGCACCCGGACCTGTTGCTCGGCCGGGCCGCTGCCGCCGGCGTCATCTCGGCCGAGGCCGCCGAGCTGATCAGCGCGACCCGGTTCGGTGACGGGCTGATCGAGCAGCTGGCAGCCGAGCAGGGCGTGACCGCATCGTCGTTGCGGATGCGCCGCCGACGCGCCGAACGCGCCGTCGCCGCCGCCGTCCAGCGTGGCGATCTGGCCGGACCGGCCCGCGCCACCGCGCGCCGCACCACGGCCATGGCGGCATAGCTCGGCCCGTTTCCCCACTCCTGAAGGCCGTCCCGGCACCCGCCCGGGGCGGCCTTCGCCGTATCCGGTGCCCGCTCCCGTTGTCTGCCGCATCCAGCACCACCGGACTGACCGGTGCTGTCAGGCCGTGACAGACGCAGGCGGAGTTCATCTCGCCTGACAGCCGAGATCTGGGCGGTGCATGTCATCCACGGCATGCCCGCCCGGTGGGACACACCCGGCGAGGCCAGGTCCGGCACGACAGGCGCGGCGTACTGACACCCGCGATCCCTTCGCAAATACCGCAAGGGAGGAGCGCCCCCACCGGACCTACCCGACCTTCGCCGGTCCCCGCCGCGGCGGCCCCACATCCCTTGTGGAGCGCCGCAATGCACACGACTCTCTCCGTCCTGGCCGACCTCGCCGCTGCCGCACCGCAGCCGCTGGCGGCTCCGAAGTCCCTCCCGGACGTCATCTCCGGCATCACCGGCTGGGTGATGGGCATCATCGCGGTCGTCGCGACGATGTTCCTGGTCATCGGCGGCCTGCGGTACATGGCCGCTGGAGGCGACCCGGCCCAGGTCGAACAGGCCAAGGGCAACTTCAAGTCCGCGCTCATCGGCTACGCGCTCGCGGTCCTGTCCCCGGTTGTCCTGCAGGTGTTGCAGGGCATCCTCGGCGGCTGAGGTCACCCGCCATGATCGACTGGCTGATGAACGGGCTGGTCGGCTGGCTCGCCGATCGGCTGCAAGACCTGCTCGGCGGGCTGCTGGCCTTCCTTACCTCCAGCATCTTCCTGTCGCCGGACGTCACCGTCCTGCCGCAGGTGGCCACGATCGCGGGCAAAGCCACGCTGGTCGTCAACGCCTGCTACATCCTGGCGATCCTCGCCGCGGGCATCGCCACGATGGTCGGCGGCTCCGTCGAGATGCGGTACGGCATCAAAGACCTCGTGCCCCGGCTGGTCGTCGGCGCGGTCCTGTCGAACTTCGCCGTACCGCTGTGCCGCGTGCTCATCGAGATCGCCAACAGCCTGACGGTGTCGATGGTCGGCACCGCCGCGCCGACCACGGAAGCAGCCGACATGGCGCGGACCCGCGTCATGGCCGCGATCAGCGACGAGAACAACGCGGTGCTCGCCCTGATCATCGGCCTGCTGATCGTCTGGCTGATGTTCACCCTCGTCACCGGCTGGATCGTGCGGGTCGGTGTCCTGGTGATCCTGGCCGGGCTCGCCCCCGCCGCGATGGCCTGCTACTGCACGCCGTGGACGCAGGGTGCGGCGCAGCTGTGGTGGCGAAGCCTGCTGGGCTGCCTCGGTACCGCGACCTTGCAGGCCGTCGCGTTCTCCACCGGCATCCAGCTGATCACCGATCCGGGGGCCAACCTGCCCACGCTGCTCCTGCTGCCCGGCTCGGACGTGATGAATCTGCTGCTCATGGTCGTGCTGCTGTGGGCCACGATCAAGATCCCCGGCATGATGCGGAGGTTCGCGACCCGGCAGGGCCAGACGACGAACGTCGCGGGGATCATTCTGCGGTCGGTGCTCATCCAGAGAGTCACCAGCCGCGTGCCGTTCGGCCGGGTCGTGCGAGGTCGGCGATGACCAACGACGACAGCACACCTCGCGCCGTGGTCCCGGCCGACGTCAACGAGCCTGACCGCATCGCGTTCGGGCTCACGTTCCGGCAGCTCGGCATCATCGGTGGCGTCGGCCTCGGCGGGTTCGGCATCTACCGCACCTTCGGGCACCTGCTGCCGCCGGTCGCCTGGCTCGTCGCCGGGATCATCGTGTTCTGTATCGCCGTCGTGGTGGCGCTCGGCCGCCGTGACGGCCTGCCGCTGGATGTGTGGCTCCGGCACGGTTTCGCGCTGTCCCGCAGCTCGCGCACCCTCACGCCCGGTGCGGCTCGGGCCACCTCGGTCGCGGTGATGGCCGGCAAGCCGAGTGTTCCGGCGCCGCTGCGCTCGCCGGTCACGACCGTCAGCTCGACGGGAGTGCTGACCAGCGAAGGCGGCAAGAAGGTGCTCATCGCCTGCGGCACCACCAACATCCACTTGCGTACGGGCGGCGAGCAGGGCGCGCTGCTGGACGGGTTCGGCCGGTTCCTCAACTCGCTGACCGGTCCGGCGCAGATCGTCGTCGCCGCGCAGCGGCACGACCTGACCGCCCACGCGCAGGCGATCGTCGACAACGCGCCGCGCCTGCCGCACCCGGCGCTGCAGGCCGCCGCCGACGACTACGCCGAGTTCCTCCTCGACCTGGACACCGAGCGCGACCCGTTGCGACGGCAGGTCCTTGCGGTCGTCACCGGCGAGCACGTCGCCGACACCGCGGTCCGCGCCCTGTCCGGGCTCGGCGTCGAGGCCACGGCCCTGGACGGGCCGGCGGTCGCCTCGGCGCTGGCCAACGCGGTCGATCCCTTCTCCCCGGCGGTGCCCGGCCCGCGAGCGGTGCCCGGTGCCCCGATCACCCTACGGAGCCCAACGTGAACCTGTTGAGAACCAGAAAGAAGAGTGTCGCGGCGGGGGAGGGGATGCCCTCTCCGGCCGCTTTGTCGGTCACGCCGTGGCACGTTCAGGTCGGCGACGGGTACGCCGCCACCTACGCCGTGTGCGGGTACCCCGCCGAAGTCGGCCCGGCGTGGCTGGACCCGCTGCTGTCCTACCCGGGCCGCGTGGACGTCGCCGTGCACCTGGACCCGGTTGCCCCGCAGCTGGCCGCGCCGATGCTCAAGCGGCAGCGGGCCCGCCTCGAATCATCCCGGCGGCTCGACGCCGACCAGGGCCGGTTGGGTGATCCGATGGTTGACGCGGCGGCGGCCGATGCCGCCGACCTCGCCGAGCGCGTCGCCAGGGGCGCGGCGAAGCTGTTCGACACGGGCATCTACGTCACCGTCCACGGACGCGACCTCGAGGAGCTGCGCACCGTCACCGCGGGCGTGAAGTCCGCCGCGGCCAGCGTGCTGCTGGACCTGCAACCGGCGACGTTCCGCCATCAGCAGGGCTGGGTCTCCACCCTGCCGATCGGTGTGGATCCGCTGCGGATGCGCCGCATCCTGGACACCACCGCGCTGGCGGCGGCGTTCCCGCTCGCCTCGGCCGACCTCGCCGCCGCTGCCCCGGGCGTCGTCGCCCCGCCCGAGGGTGTGCTGTACGGGGTCAACACCACCTCCAACGGCGTCGTCATCTGGAACCGGTGGAGCCAGGACAACCACAACTCGGTCGTCTTGGCCAGGTCCGGGGCCGGCAAGAGCTACTTCGTCAAGTTGGAGGTCCTGCGCAACCTCTACCAGGGCACCGGCGTATCGGTCATCGACCCCGAGGACGAGTACGCGCCGCTGGCCGAGCACGTCGGCGGCACCGTCGTCCAGCTCGGTCAGCCAGGCGTCCGGGTCAACCCGCTCGACCTGCCCGACCACAACCGGGCCGACACGCTGACCCGGCGTGGCCTCTACCTGCACACGCTGATCGCGGTCATGCTCGGCGCGACACCGCCGCCGACCGAGAAAGCCGCCCTCGACCGGGCGATCACCGCCACCTACGCGGCGGCGGGGATCAACGGCGACCCGGCCACCTGGACCAAACCCGCGCCACTGCTACGGAACTTGGCCGACACCCTGGCCGCCGCCGACGACCCAGCCGCCGTGCAGCTCGCCGCCCGCCTGGCGCCGTGGACCCGGGGCAACTTCGCCAGCCTGTTCGACGGGCCGACCACCACCAAGCCGCGCGGACACCTCGTGGTCTGGTCGCTACGGCACCTGCCCGACGAGCTGCGCACGGTCGGAACGCTGCTCGCGCTCGACTCCATCTGGTCGGGCATCGACACTCCGCCCACCAGCACCCGCCGGCGGCGGCAGCTCGTCGTCGTCGACGAAGCCTGGCTGCTCATGCGCGACGGCGAGGGCGCACGGTTCTTGTTCCGGATGGCGAAGGCCGCCCGGAAGCGATCGGCAGGCCTGTGCGTGATCACCCAGGACGCCGCCGACGTGCTCTCGACCGACCTCGGCCGCGCCGTGGTGTCCAACGCCGCGACCCAGGTCCTGATGCGCCAGAGCACCCAGTCCATCGACGCGGTGTCCGAAGCGTTCGCCCTGACCGCCGGTGAGTCGCGGCTGCTGCTGTCGGCGCCGCGCGGCGAGGGCCTGCTCGTCGCGGGCCGCTCCCGCATCCCCTTCCGCAGCGTCGGGTCGGCGGCCGAGCACAAGATCGCCGTCACGGGGATCGGTGAGGTCGAATGACGACCACACCGTCCTGGCCCGGCGATGTCTGGCACTGGATCGCCGCACGGCCGTGGCTGGGGTTCATCGCCGCCGCCGCGATCGTGGGTGCCGTCTTCGGCCATGACCAGCTCCTCGCCTGGCGGCACAAGCGGTTCACGGCCGGGGCGCGGTGGCTGACCATCGCCGCTCCGCCCGAGGTCACGCCGGAATCGGCCGCCGCGTTCTGGACGACGCTCACCGGCGTCCTGACGCCCTCGGTGTGGCGGCGGCGTGTGTACGGCACGCCGCACGTGGCGTGGGAGTACACCTGGACCGGCCGCGCCCTGACAATCCGCGTCTGGGCGCCCGGCACCGTAGCGCCCGGCGCGATCGAGGCCGCCGTCCGCGCGGCCTGGCCCGCCGCGACCCTCACCACGGAGGAAGCCGCAGCGCCGATCCCGTTCACGGTGGGCGAACAGGTCGGCGGAGCGCACTGGCCGCAGCAGACCGACGTGCTGCCGCTGCGCACCGAGCACGACGCCGACCCGCTGCGGGCGCTGCTGGCCGCTGGAGCCGAAGTGCACCACCGTGAGCACGCCTGCGTGCAAGTCCTCGCCCGGCCTGCCTCCGCGCGGCGGGGACGGGCGGCCCGGCGGGCGGCGGCCAGCAGCCAGGCCCACGGGCGTCCGGACATGGCAGGCCATGCCGTGTCCGGCGCGGCACGGCTGGCCATCGAACCGGTGCTGTGGATGTTGGAGGTGTTCACGCCGGGCACATCCCGGACGCGCACCACGGCGTCGGGCACAGCGGCACGCACGGCCGAGCGCGACCCGGTCGCGACCGCTGACGCCCGGACGCTGGTCGACAAGGCGGTCAAGGTGCCGCACTTCGAGATCGCCGTCCGGTTCGCGGTCGCGGCCACCGCCGACAAGCACCCGCCGGACGCCGAACGGGCCAGACAGATCCGCGAGCGGCTCGTCGGGCTCGGGCACACGATCGCCTCCGCTGCCGCCGCATACACCGGCCCGAACCGGCTGCGGCGCATGAAGATGCCCGCACCGGTCGCCACCGTGGCCGGGCGCAGGCTGCGACGCGGGTTCCTGGCCACCGTGCCGGAGCTCGCGGCCCTCGCGGCGCTGCCGCAGGACCTCGCCGTGCCAGGCCTCGACCGGGCCCGGGCCAAGGCGATGCCGGCGCCGGTGCACGTGCCCGCCGGCGGCAGGGGAGTGAAGGTGCTAGGCCGCTCGCAGATCGGCCACCACAGCGTGGGCCTCAACGTCACCGACGCCCGCCAGCACGTGCACGTCGTCGGCAAGACCGGTGTCGGCAAGTCCACGCTGCTGCTGAACATGATCCTCGGCGACATCAAAGCCGGGCGTGGCACGGTGGTCATCGATCCTCGCGGGGACCTGATCACCGACATCCTCGACCGGCTACCCGCGTCCCACGCGAAACGGATCGTGATCATCGATCCGGATCAGGAGAACCCGGGGTGCTTCAACCCGCTCGATGACCGGGGCGATCCGCACCTGGCGGTGGACAACCTGGTCGGGATCTTCGCGAAGATCTTCCAGGGCCAGTGGGGTCCGCGTATGGACGACACCATGCGCGTAGCGTGCCTGACGCTGATGCGGCACGCCAAGCCGACGTTGAGCCTGGTCCCGTCGCTGTTGCAGGATCGGGAGTTCCGGGCCAGGTTCACCCACGGCCTGGACGACCCGGACGGGCTCGGCGGGTTCTGGCTCTGGTACGACGGCATCAACGAGCAGTTCCGCGGCCAGGTCATCGCCCCGGTGCTGGCGAGGCTGCGGGCGTTCCTGCTCAGGGACTTCGTCAAGAGCGTGATCGGCAACGCGCACAGCTCGTTCGACATGGGCAAGATCCTCAACGGCGGTGTGCTGCTGTGCCGACTGCCGAAAGGCATCCTCGGCGAGGAGACCAGCCGCATCCTCGGCTCGCTGATCGTCGCCCAGGTCTGGCAGGCCGCCATCGCACGGGCGAACATCCCCGAGGACCAGCGCAAAGACGCCACGTTGTACGTGGATGAGTGCCAGAACTTCCTGACGCTGCCCGGCAGCGTCGGGGACATGCTGGCCGAGGCCCGAGGGTTCCGGCTCGGGCTCGTCCTGGCGCACCAGGACCTGGCGCAGCTGCCGAAGGACGTCGCCGCGGCGGTGTCGGCCAACGCGCGCAGCAAGCTCTACTTCAACGTCGACCCGGCCGACGCGCGGGAGCTGTCCCGGCACACCAAACCCGAGCTTGACGAGCACGACCTCGCCCATCTCGACATCTACACCGCCGCCGCCCGGCTGCTGGTCGGCAACCGGGAGCTGCCCAGCTTCACCTTCGTCACCAACCCACCGGTCCCGGTCGTCGGTGAGGCCACCGCGATCCGGATGGAATGCGCCGCAGCGCACACCACCGACACCACCGAGCCGCCGATGCAGCAGCTGGCCCGCACGGCGATGAAACGGCGAATGGCCGAACGCGAACGCTGACCGGCCACCTCCTCCGGCCGCCTCGTGCGAGACCTCGGCCGGGTACAGCATCGGGGGCTCGTCTGGGGGTGTCTGCGACACGAGACCTCAGACGAGCCCCGCCCGCTGCACTGTCAGGTCCCTGAGCTGCGCAGACCCGGCCCATCAGCGGACCACATCAAGATCAACCTATCCAGACTCCCTACCGGGACTCTCTCTCCAGGGGTGAACCCACCTATGCCGCAATCGCGTGCTGCCGGCCTGCTGGCCATCTATCCCCACATCACCAGCCGTGACCGTCACCTGCTCCAACTCCTCGACGACCACCAAGTCCTCACCACCGACCAGATCCACCGCCTGTTGTTCTCCGCCCGCCGCACCTGCCAGATCCGCCTCGGCGAGCTTCGAGCCCTGGGCCTGCTGGACCGGTTCCGGTTCTCCCGCGACGGCGGCGGCAGCCAGCCATGGCACTGGGTGCTCGGCCACAACGGACACCGGTTCCAGGCCGCCGCCCACGACCGGGCCGAGCCCACCAGCCGGTCGAGTCGCCAGCTCGTGCAGCGCCTGTCGGCCAACCCGAACCTGACACACCTGCTCACGGCCAACGAGTTCTTCGTCCGGCTGACCACCTTCTCCCGGCGCCGCGCCGAGACGCGGCTGGATCGGTGGTGGTCGGAGACGACCACCACCAAGCAGTACCGGACCGTCACCGCCGACGGACACGGGCTGTGGAGTGCCAGCGGCACCACCGTGGGGTTCTTCCTGGAGGCCGACACCGGCAGCGAACCGCTCGGGCGGGTGGTCGCCAAGCTCGACCGGTACGCCGCGCTGATCCGCCGCAGCGGCCCCCGGTACCCGGTGCTGTTCTGGCTCCGCAGCCACCAGCGCGAAGAACACCTCCACGAGCTCCTACGCGGCCGGCGCGGCGACGTCCCGACCGCGACCGCGACCCACGACGCCGAACCGGCCGCAGCGGTCTGGCTTCCCGCGGCCAGCACCCGCCGAATCCGGCTCGTGGAACTGCCCAGCGATCACGGTCAGCCGGTGGCAGACAACCCGAACTACGACGACGACGGCGTCTTCGTCCTCTGACAGAACCTGGCAGCCGCCCGGCGATTCCTGTCAGTGCAGGTCAAGGGCATGATCGCGGTTCCTGACAGAGGTGGCGGTGTCAGGTCGCGAAGCTACGGTGCAGCTTCTTCTCTTTCTTTTCGCTCGCACCGCCGCCCGTCTGTCCCCCCGGACCTGCCTCGCGCCGACTCGATCACCCATCGCCCACCTCCCGGTCGGCTCGTGATCCACGCCCGCGCCTGCACGGCAGCCTCCCCGGCCCAGACGCCGCGATCCGGTGGCACCACCAGCAACCCCCAATGCCCACTCCTCTCGATCGGAGCACCCCACCATGCCCACCAACACGCCGCTCGCCAACCAGATCGTCACCGTCTGCTTCGACGCCAACGCCGACGCCGACTGGTTCGCCGCCAGCGAGAAGGTCAACGACCTCCTCCACGCCAACGGCACCCCGTCCCGCCGCTTCCACGTCCGCCACCGCGCCATCATCGGTTGGCTCTCCCGCTTCTTCGGCTACTACCTGCTCGACGCCGCCCGCAAGTTCGGCGCGATCACCCTGGCCGCCGGAGGCCGCAAAAGCCGCCTCGACCTGACCGGCACCGCCACCAAGGCCTCCCACCAAGCAAGCCAGCGCTGGCGTGCCTTCAACGCCCACATCGCCACCACCACCCGTCCGGCCCGCACCTGGGAGGACTTCCTCACACAGCACCACGCCGACCCCGCCAAGGTCACCCTTGCCGAGGCTCGGCGCCGCTTCGAGCAGCAGCCGCGCATCCTCGCGATGCTCGCCTACGCCGACGGCCACACCTTCGACCCCTACGAGCTGGCCGCCTACCAGGCCGGAGAGGCCACCTACGCCGGTCTGCACTGGCGCATCGCCATCGTCGGCGACGCACTGATCACCACCGACGGACGCCTCCTCAAGCCCGCCAGCGACTCGATGGCCGACAAGTTCCGCTTCCTCAACGAAGGGTGCTCCTACCTGCGCAGCCTGCGCTCCAGCGCACGACTGTGCGCCATCACCATCGCCTAACCGGCAACCACCTGAACACCGAGGACCGGTCGCAGCCCAGCTGCGACCGGCCTTCGCCATGCCCGCCCCGCAACGCGAAGGAGGAACTGTGCTGCACCTCGACACGATCGGCCGCTGGGTCGCCAGCGCCACCGGCCGCACCCTCGACCAGCACGCCACCGACCCCGTTCCCGCCGCCGCCCACCTACCCGAAGCCGCGCACACCCTGCGCGGTGCCCGTGCCGAGCTGCTGCTCGCCGTCGACCGGCTGCGGACCCTGCTCATCAACGAGGAAGACCTGACCGGCTCGGCCGGCGTATTCGCCGGCCAGCTCACCACCGTCAACGAGCGTGCCGCTGCATACCGGCACGCCCGTAACTGGGTCGACCTGCTGATCGACGATCAGGCCCGCACCGAGTACGCCGACGCGAACCCGGCCCGGCCGCTGCGGCGGCGCTACGTCAACCCCGGCGACACCGTCCTCGTCGTGCTGCCCCACACCGACTCCTGTCGCGCCCGGCACCTCGCCGGACGTACCGCCCGCATCCGGGTCGGCGAATCCGACGCCGAGCTGAACCTGCCGGGCGGCGGCAAGCAGGTGCGGGTGCCGCACACCGACGCCGGGATCTACCGCGACCCGGCCGAAGGCGGGATCTACGTCCTACAGCCCACCGACGACGCACCCATCCAGGACGACACCAGGGCCGGGCGCGTCGCGGAGGCATTGCTCACCGAGGCCATCGCCCGCATCCACCGCCGCTACCCGACCGCCGTCATGGCGTACCTCAACCATCCCCACCTCGGCGAGCTGGACGACGGCAACGACATCATCCTGTGGAACCTCACCTCCGCCGACGAGCAGCTGTGGCCCGACGAGGACGGCGAGGTCTTCCAGCGCACTGACGAACCTGGCGAGCGGTTCTGGCTCGACGACCGCGACGGCGATCCCTACGCCGAACTCGCCGAGATCAACCGCCTGCTCACCGCCGTGTACCGCGAGCGCGGAGCCGACCTGTTCGAGCCCGGCGAACTCGGCGGTGGCTGGGAACTGCGCCTCGACCGGCCGTAAGCACACAAGCCCACCACCCGACGAGCCGCATCGGCCACCGGCCGCTGACCTACCGGCGGCGGCGCCGCCATCCATGCCCCCGGGCGACAGCAGCCACATCAACGGCAGCGCATCGGCTCCATGTGCCTTGCCGTGTTCGCGGCTGCCCGCGACCCGGCGCGCCACAAGCCCGGCACCGCACGGTGCCGAGCTACCAACCAGTTCCCAAGGAGGGAACTCTATGGAACACCTGTCCCTGACGCCTGCCACGCAGGCGATCCTCGACGCCCTGACCGAACTCGGCCAGGGCAACGTCCACGAGCTGGCCGAGAAGTCCGGCAAGGCCCGGTCGACCTCCGACAAGGCAATCCGGACCCTGGCCGACGCCGGACTGATCGTCGCGGTGGACACCGACGCCGACCCGGCCGAAGGCACCCCCACCCGGTGGACGCTGGCGACCCCGGCCGATGCCATCGAGGCTCAGCCCGACTACCCGGCCGACGCCATCGACGCCGACCTCGGCGACGAGGACCCCGCCGGCGGTGACGAGTTCGCCGACGCCTACCCGGACGCGGACTTCCCGGCAGACCAGCCTGACGCCGTGGACGCCTCCGACGACGACGGCAGCCAGGAGTTGGCGGGCGCGCCCGTCGATGTCATCGACGCGAACGGCTCGGACGACCGGGACGCCGTGGACGACGGTGAGGACCAGGACGAGGCCGACGCCAACGACGCCGACCCGGACGACGGCGACACGGACGGCGACGCTGACGACACCGACGACGCGGAGGAGGAGGACGCGGGCGGGTCGCCGGTCGTCGTGCAGCCGAGTCGGCCGGGCGACCGCAAGGTTATGGCGATCAAGGCGGTCCTGGGTGACTGCGGCGACGACGGCGCGACCCTCAACGTGATCGTCCAGGAGAGCGGCATCGGGATCGCGACCGTCTCCCGGTTGCTGGTCGCGATGGGGCAGGCCGACGCCGCTCGCCGCCTGCCGCAGGAGGCGGGCAGCCGCACGCCGGAACGGTGGATCGCCGGGCCGACCAAGGCCAGCGAGGTCGACCCGAACCCGGCACCGCCGCGCTGCCCGTTGTGCTTCCAGGTCATCCGTGGCCTGGCGGACGCGCCGGGCGCCGCAACGGCGGTGCTGCCCCTGGTCCGGGCTGACGGCACGCTGCACGTCGTCGCCCCGGACGGAACCACCCACGTCGTCACCCTGCCCAAGCAGACGCCTCCGCGCCCGCAGGGCGTCACGACGACCGTGAGCCGCAGCAGCGACTCGACCGCCAACGGCGACGGCAGCCAGCCGTTCGGCCGCGGCGAGCTGGAGCGGCTGACGTTCGAGTACCTCGCTGCCCGTCCGGGTGAGGCGCTGACCCCGCAGGACATCGCGACCGGGATCGGCGCGGCGCTCGGCCGGACGGTCAGCTCGGGTGCGGTGCGCAACAACTGCACCAAGCTCGGCTCCGCCGGCCGCGTGGTCATGGTCTCCGACGCGCCGCTGAAGTTCGCCTTCCCGAAGGCGGACGACGCCGAGCAGTCCTGATCCAACAGCACAACCCATCCCTTGCGGGGGCCGAGCCGTCCGGCTCGGCCCCCGCGCCGTATTGAGAAGGAGAACCCCGTGGCACACGAACTCGAGACGTTCGCCGACGGCACCACCGCCTTCGCCAGCGCCCGGCTGTCGGCCTGGCACCAGCTCGGCACCGTCACTCAGACCACGATGAAGGCCGAAGAGATCATGGCCGCCGCCAAGCTCGGCGACTGGGGCGTGCGGACCATCCGCACGGTCGGCATCGACATCGTCAACGGCGTCGAGGTCCAGATCCCTGCCGACGACAAGCGCATGACCGTACGCCGCAACCCCGTCACCGGCCAGACCGAGTATCTGGGCGTGGTCGGCACCGACTACACCGTGGTCCAGAACGAGCAGTGCGCCGAGCTGCTGGACCGCCTCGTGGACCAGGTGGGCGGCGCCCACTTCGAGACGGCTGGCAGCCTCCGCAAGGGCAAGAGCGTGTTCGTGACCATGAAGCTGCCCGACGCGATGCAGATCGCCGGGGTGGACCGCATGGACCTTTACTTGATCGGCACGACCTCCCACGACGGCACCACCGCGCTGCGCGTGGACGCCAGCCCGATCCGCGTGGTGTGCGCCAACACCCAGCGCGCCGCCTTCGCCCACGCCGTCGGCCACTACACCTTCCGGCACACCAGCCAGGTCAACTCCCAGATCAGCCAGGCCCGCGAGGCACTGGGCCTGATGTGGAAGTACATGGGCGCGTTCGAGAAGGCCGCCGAGCGGATGCTCAACGAGCCGCTGACGACGCGCATGTTCGAGAACGTCGTCGGCCAGCTGTGGCCGGTCAAGGACAACGCGTCCGACATCACCAAGAACAACGCCAAGCAGCGCCTCGGCACCCTCAAGTACCTGATCCGCGAGGCCGACACCCAGAAGGCGATCCGAGGCACCCGGTGGGCCGGATACCAGGCCATCACCGAGTACCTCGACCACTACCAGCCCGCCAAGGACGACACCGCCCGCGCCAACCGGGTGCTGACCGGCAACGTCGGCGACCTCAAGCTGGCCGCCTTCGACCTGCTGACGGTCTGACCGTCGCCCGCACCGCGAGGCGCGGAAAACCGAGAACCGACAACCAAAGGACGACAGATGAAGCAGTACGTGATCGAAATCTACCGGAACAGTCACGCACCCCTTCCTTACGAGACCAACCACCAGCTCACCCTGACCTTCTCCTACTGGCTGTTGGCGCCGGGCGAAATGGCCCCCCGCGAAGCGGCGGACTTCGCTGCCGAGACGTTCTGCTCCGAGCTGGACGTCCTGGAGGACTACCGCGGGGACAGCGAGTACGGAGAGGAGAAGTTCCTCGCCGCCTGCACGTACCACCTGCTGGGCAACAGGAGGCCGACCATCGGCGACGTCTTCCACATCGCCGGCCCTGCGCTCGACGACCACCTGTGGTTGGCCCTCGAGAGGCGAGGCTGGCGAACCATCACGTCGCCAACCAATGTCGACGGCGAACCGTTGACCGCCGCCAAAGTGCTTCGCCACCTGGGCATTCAGCGGTGAGCATCGAACATGCCGACGGTCAGTGGTTCCACTTCGGACCATGGACGTTCTCCATCGACGCGGCCGAGGCGCTGATCGCCGCACGACCGTGCGGCACCCGGAGCATCGACGTTGCGACGTGGGCCAAAGCGTATGGCCTGACCCGCGTCGATGACCGCCACGAGCGCACGGTCAGCCTCATCGGCCCGGCCAGCGACGGCTTCGACCGCGTGTACGCCATGACCACCGATCTGGCCAAGCCCGTCATCGTCGCCCACGTGGCCATTAACGGCCAGACGCCCGCACCGCTGCTCATCGACGGGACACACCGCCTCTACCGGGCCTGGCGCGAAGGCGTCGCCCAGCTGCCCGCCTACCTGCTCACCGCCGACGAAACCCGCCAGGTCCAACACGATGCGCTCCTCGGACCGGGCCGCACCCGCATCACCCCGCCGCCGCACTGACGACGGCCGAACCACCTCGCACGCCTCGCACGCCCGCCCACAGTCGGCGGCCTGCGAGGCGTTTCTCATGTCCACCCCTCCAGGAGATCCCATGGCCTACACAGCGCCCTGGCAGCGACTCTGCGACTGCCGATGCCCGCTGCACTACCGGCAGACCCGCATCACCTATCACGAGTCCGGCTGCGCGTGCGCCATCACCTGCGCCACCCAGCCCATGACCCTGCTCGCCGAGCAATGGGGATGCGCCCTGTTCCTCGACCAAGGCGGCGACCTCTGGTACGTCACCGCGATGCCCGGCGGCAACTGGGACTGGACCAACGCCGGAGAGATCGACACACGATCCGACTTCTACGACAGCAGCGTGCGTATCGAGCGCCTGCTGCGGCAGGCCGCGCACGAGCTCGGCAACGCCATCCACTGAACCCGACCAGCTCAAGGTGGGCCGCCCATGTGGGCGGCCCACGGCCTTTTCGTGTTTCACCACCCCTGAGGAGACAGACATGTACCGCACCTACCGCAACGCCTACGAACGCGCCTGCGACTGCACCTGCCCGATCCACCACGGCCAACCCCGTACCACCTACACCGACCCCGGCTGCTTCTGCCTGGCCACCTGCGCCAGCCAGCCCATGACCGTGCTCGCCCCGCAGATCGGCGGCGCCTTGTTCCTCGACGCCCACGACGCGCTGTGGTTCGTCCCGGCGCTCGAACCGGGCCACTGGGACTGGCGCTACGCCACCGCCGTCGACATTGGCCACCCACTGTTCGAGACCAGCACACAGATCGCCGACTTCCTCCACGACACCCACCTCATGCTGCTGCCGCTGGTCCACCCGCTCTAACCGCTTCCCGCTTCGCCCTGCCGGGCGCGCACCCGCGCGGAGCACCGGCCCTCTTTTGTTTCGACGAAAGGCAATCGCTATGACCAAAGCCGTCATCGGCATCGTCGCCGTCATCATCGTCGGCTGCTTCGGCCTGCCCGTGTTGCTGCTGTCGTCCGTCATGGGCGGCGGACCCGGCTGCGGCGTCGCCAACGCGCCGACTGGTCCCGTCGGTCAGCCGCCCGGCATTGGCACCTGGGACACAGAACAACTGAAGATCGCCGCGACCATCATCGACGTCGGCGCCGCCAAGGGCGTTCCCCGCTGGGGCTGGGTCGTGGCCATCGCGACCGCCATGCAGGAGTCCGGACTCCGCAACCTGCCGTTCCTCGGCGACCGCAACGACCACGACTCGCTCGGCGTCTTCCAGCAACGCCCGAGCCAGGGCTGGGGCACCGCCGAGCAACTGTCGAAGCCGGAATACCAGGCAGGCAAGTTCTACGACAAGCTCCAGACCATCAGCGGCTGGGAACGAATGCCGCTCACCCAGGCCGCGCAAGCCGTCCAGGCGTCGGCGTTCCCCGACGCCTACGCGAAGTGGTCCGACGACGCGCTCAACCTCGTCGAACAACTGACCAGCACCATCACGGACTGCTCGCCCGATGCGCTCGCCGCCCTGCCCGAGAGCTTCACCCTGCCGGTCAACACTCCACCCGCCGTCATGACCGCCATCTTCTGGGCGGCCGGCCAGCTCGGCACCCCCTACCACTTCGGTGGGTCCTGCACCGACCCGCACTCCGGCAACCCCGACCAGCAATGCGACTGCTCCTCGCTGATGCAGCAGGCGTACCGGGCCGGCGGCGTCTCCATCCCCCGAGTCACCACCGACCAGGTCCGCGCCGGAACGGGCATCGCAGACCCGGCGATGCTGCTGCCCGGCGACCTCATCCTCATCCCCGGCAGCGAAGGCACCGCGTCCAACCCGCGGCACGTCGGCATGTACCTCGGTGAGGGATTGATCATCCAAGCGCCGAAGACCGGCGACGTCGTCAAGATCACGAAGCTGAGCGGCTGGCTCAATCAGATCGTAACGATCCGCCGGATCGTTGCATGGTGACGACCCGTCCCGGAGGAGCCATCAAAGCGGTGGTCGGAGTGTGGCGCGGGTGATAGCCGCGCGGGCGGAGGCGTCGCTGCCTCGGGACTCGGATTGGGTCATCCGTCAGTTCAGATCTGCTCCTTCGATCGGCTTAGCACGTCTTGACTTCTGCTAATCAGAAGTTAGATTTTTGCCGTGTCCGTCGCGAGTGTTTCGATCCGGCCGGACTTGTAGACGGGCGGCGATGCCTCCATTGCGGCTGCTACTCCGCAGTTAGCTGATAGCAGCGGGTTTCATCTGCATCGCCGTTCTTGCTCCTGCTGCGGGCGAAATGCGCTTTGGCCTGCGGTTTCTCGGTTCTGTCGTACGTCGCTGGTATGTATGCTGCGCGGATTTCTAGGGACGAGGAGTGATGACGGTGGACGCTGCGGCGTTGGCTGATCGGTTGATCGGCGCGTGTGGGGATGACCGGCGTGAGACCGGCATGGTGGTGGAGGCGTTGTACCAGCCGGTCGGTGGCTTTGGTGGGAAGGTGATGCCGCCGACGTTTCCGCCGGTGGAGCGGGGTGGTTCGCCGTATCTGCTGGAGGATCGGTGGTTGGACGGTGCGCGGGTTTCGACGGTGGTGTTGGACCAGGTGCCGAGTCAGGCCAACCGTGTGGAGGAGTCGCTGTTGGCGGCGCTGGACTCCGGGCGGCTCGCGCTGCCGGTGTTCGAGCTGCGCAGCGACGGGGTGCGGTTGACGTCGCTGGACTTCCCGCACCGGTACGCGGATGCGTACCTGCGCGACAGCGAGGTCGACGGGGTGCGGTTCGACAGCAGCCCGGTCGGAAAGTCGTTGCGGTCGGCCACTGTCGACGATGTTCGGCCCCTGTATGTGCGGGAGCCGTATTCGTTGCTGTTCGGGGCGTGGGACTCGCACCGTAAGGGCCGCGGACTGAAGCTGCCCCGGCTGTACCAGTCGATGATGTTCGGGGTGGAGCCGATTGTCGGTGATCGGCGCAGCGGCCGCATGGACCCGGTGAACCTGACCGGTGCCATCGACGACAAGGGCAAGGCAGAGGGGAACTGGGCGTACTTCGCTGAGGGTGAGAAGGCGAAGGGCACGAAGCTGAGCGAGATCGGTCACGGCAACATCGCGCCGAATCCTGCGCACGGCGGCGTGACGGTACGCCGGATCCACCGGCAGGCGTGGATCTCCTTCGCCGGTCTGGCGCGGCTGCGGTTCGGCGCCGTGCCGGCCGAGACTGCGACGTTGGCGCGGGCGGCGCTGGCGGCCCTGGCGCTGGCCGGTGACCGGCTGACGTTCGGCGGGGCGTCGGTGTATCTGCGTTCCGGTTGCGACCTGACGCTGGTGGAGGAGACGGTGGCGTTCGAGGTCACCGGCGGTGGCACGGAGCCGGTGAGCGTCTCGGCCGGGGAGGCCATCGACGCGTTCGTGCTGCTGCGGGACCGGGCCGCCGAGGCCGGTTTGGCGATGGCTGACGACATTGTGGCCGTGGACCCGATCCCGGCGTTGCGCAAGGCGCTGGTGTGGGCACAAACGCAGGCCGCGGCGGGTGAGCAGGAGTGAGTGTCGGGCTGACGGTGCTCGTGCGGCTGCGCGATGGCCGGTACGACGCGGCGGGACTCGACCCTGCGGTCGCGGAGTGGCCGCCGCATCCGGCGCGGCTGTTCTGTGGCCTGGTGGCGTCCATGCTCGACGATGCCGACCGGGTAGCGTTGCGGTGGCTGGAGGCCCAGGACCCGCCCGAGGTGTACGCGGCAGCCGAGACCTTCGTCGCCCGGTCGGCGGGCTATGTGGTGGTCAACGCGACCGGTGGTACCGGCAGTCAAACCTGGCCGGGTCGCACCAACGGGCTCAAGCAGCGCACCGGCGTGGTGCCGGCGGACGACATGTTCGCGGTGGTCTGGCCGGCGGCGCAGCCGGACGATGGCACGCTGGCCCGGCTGGTGCGGCTGGCCGCCCAGGTGCCGTATGTCGGGCGGAGCTCGACCTCGGCCGAGGTGACGGTGCAGGCCGGCACACCGTCGGGTCGGCCCGTGTGGACCCGGTACATTCCGGTACCGCTCGGCACACCGGGCAGCGTCGGACTGCGGGTGCCGTTCTCGGGTTACCTTGCGGCGCTGGAAGCCGCGCATGCGGACGGGATCCGGGCCTGGCAGGTCGGGCCGCGCACGGTCGCGTACGCGGCGGACGTACCGGACGCCGCGCCGGCGCAGACGTCGCCGGGGTTGGCGGACGGCCCGTACGCACACCTGTTGGTGTGGGGGCTGCGCCGGCCACACGTGTCGGTGGGCGGTGATGACCTGCTGACGGTGACCGGGGCGTTGCGGCGGGCGGTGATGGCATCGGTTGCCGATCCGCTGCCCGAGCAGGTCAGCGGTCACGGCGCCGACGGGCGGCCGCATGTGGCCTACCTGGGCCTGCTCGACGTCGACCACCGCCACGCCGGCGGGCACCTGCTCGGGGTGGCGGTGGCGGTACCCGGGGACATGCCCGACGCGAGCCGGCGGCAGCTGCTGCGCGGCGTCCTCGGCCCACAGGCGCGGCAGCCGTTGACCTACCTGCAGGACGGGCGGGGCCGGCGGCTGGAGTTGCAGTACGCCCCGACCCTCGGCGCCGGGCTGAACCCGCACCGGTGGTCGCCGCCGGACGGCAGCACCCGGTGGGTCACCGCCACCCCGCTCATGCTCGACCGGTATCCCGGTCGACGCGGCGACGTCGCGACCGCCGTCGCCGGTTGTCTGGTCACGGCCGGCTATCCGGAGCCGGTCGACGTGCAGCCCCTCCCCGCGCCGGCAGCCGCTGGTGCGCCGCACCGGATGCGCGCCGGCACGCTGACAAGCGCCCCGCGCCGCCCGACGCTGCACTGCCGGATCACGTTCCCCGCCCCGGTGCGCGGGCCGGTCGTGGCCGGGGCGCTGCGGTATTTCGGTGGCGGGCTGTTCATCCCGGAGCGTGCCCATGCTGTCCGCTGAACAGTTCCCCGACTTCATCGCCGAGGTCCACGACGGCAGAGAGCCGTTCCCGTGGCAGGTGGCGCTGCTGAACCGCCTCGTGACCGAGGGGCACTGGCCGGACGTGATCGACGTGCCGACCGGCCTGGGCAAGACGTCCGTGCTCGACGTGGCGGTGTTCGCCGCGTCGCTGGGCGTTCCCTGCGCCCGGCGGCGAGTCTTCTACGTGGTCGACCGCCGCCTCGTCGTGGACGAGGCCCATGAGCACGCCACGACGCTGTCCGAAGCGCTGCAACGGCCGGGCGGCCGGCCGGTCACGGCCGAGGTCGCCGCGCGGCTGGCGCTGCCCGGCGACGAGGTGACCCTGGACGTGACCCGGATGCGTGGCGGCGCCACCTGGGACCGGACCTGGCTGGAACGCCCCGACCGGTACGCCGTCATCACCGGCACCATCGACCAGGTCGGCAGCCGGCTGCTGTTCCGCGGGTACGGGGTCAGCGAGCACGCCCGCCCGATCGACGCCGCCCTCGTCGGCGCCGACAGCCTCATCATCGTCGACGAAGCCCACCTGTCCCAGGCGTTCACCACCACCGTCACGACCGCGCTCGGGCTGGATAGCGCATCGATCACACCGAGGCCCGTCCTTGTGACGATGTCGGCCACCACTGCCGCCGGACATCTTGACGTGCACCGCATCACCGCCGCCGACCACCGCCATCCGGTCGCCGGGCGCCGGCTGTACGCGTCGAAACGCCTGAGTCTGGTCGAGGTCAAGACCACCAAGACGACCGCTGATACGGCCGTTCCCGCAGCGTTGGCGGGCGTCGCAGCGAGCCTGGCCCGCCACGACGCCGTCGGATTGGTCGGGGTCGTGGTCAACACCGTGGCCCGCGCCCGAGCCGTGTTCGACCTCGTCCGGCAGGACCACGACGCGGTCCTGCTCACCGGCCGAAGCCGCCCAGCCGACCGCGAGTACCTCCTGGACCGCTACTACCCGCGGCTGCGCGTCAACCGGGACCGGGCCCCGGACAAGCCCTTCATCGTCGTGGCCACCCAGACGGTGGAAGTAGGCGCGAACATCGACGTGGACGCGCTGGTCACCGACAGCGCACCGTGGGCGTCACTGGTCCAACGGCTCGGCCGGCTCAACCGACTCGGTCGGAGCCGCCGCACCCCGGCACCGGCCATCGTCGTCCACGACACCACCGTCACCACCGACGACCCCGTCTACGGCGCAGCCCGGCTGGCCACCTGGACCTGGCTCGCCGACCAGGCCACACCCCACCGATACACCGCGCGCCTCGACCCGCTCGACGGCATCGAGCAGGGGCTCGACGTCTCACCCGCCAACCTCCGGCTACTCAACGAATCCGCCACAGACGAGCTCCAGGTCGACGACCCCTACGTGCCCGTCCTGCACCGCGCCACGTTGGACGCCTGGACCCGCACCGCACCCGCACCCGTCCCCGACCAGCCGATCGAACCGTTCCTGCACGGCCTACGCGCCACCCCACCACCAGTGACCATCATCTGGCGGGCCAATCTCGACGGCCCGCCAGAGCGCTGGATCACCCACCTCGACCAGGTTCCACCGGTCACCGAGGAAGGCATCGAGGTCAGCGTCCACGCCGCACGCCAATGGCTTGCGGGAAAGACCACCACCGCCGACGACAGCGACCTCGACGGCGTCACCACCCTGAACACCTCCGCCGAACCCGGCCCAGCAGGACCACGGGTGCTGCGCTACCGCCGCCGCGGCGACGCCGAACCGGTCCGGCCCAGCCAGATCCGTCCCGGCGACACGATCATCGTCCCGACCACTTTCGGCGGCTGCGACCAATACGGTTGGCACCCCACGTCCACCGAGCCCGTCATCGACGTGGCCGACCTCGCCTACCGCCGCGGCCGGCCGATACTCCGGCTCGGCCCGACCCTTCCAACCGCCGTCAAGGCATGGGACCCGGCAGCCGCGCCAACATTCGCCGCACTCCTGACCCGCGCCGGAGTCGATGTGGACAACGGCTCGGCACAACCACACACTCGCCCGTACCGGCTGCTGCTCGGCGCCATCCGCCAACACCAGCACGACCGTCCGAGCTCCGAGCCCGGCCCCGCACCACTACTCAACCTGCTCGACGCGCTGCTCGACGGCGCACTCCAGGTGACCATCACCGCGTCGGACGAGGACGACACCGCCCCGTACGCCGGGCTGCTCACCGTGCGAACGGCGGGTCTCGCCGACGACGACACCGTCCTGGGATCATCCACCCGATCCGGCGCACGCATCAGCCTCGAGGACCATCAACGCGCGGTCGCCGACCGCGCGGCACAGTTCGGCCACCACCTCGGCCTGCCCGACAAGGTCCTCGCCAGCGTGATCGCAGCCGCCCGCTGGCACGACGAAGGCAAACGCGACCCCAGGTTCCAGCTCATGCTCTGGGAAGGCGACACCGCAGCCGCCGACCTCGCCGAAGAAGACCTCGCCAAGTCCGGCATGGACCCCACCGACCGCGCCGCCTTCACTCGCGCCCGCAAAACCGCCGGATACCCCGACGGCATGCGCCACGAAGCCCTGTCTGCGCGCATCGCCGCCCGACGCCTCGCCACCGACGACACGATCGACCCCGACCTCGTCCATCACCTCATCGCCAGCCACCACGGCCGGGCCAGACCCCTGCTGCCACCCGTCACCGACCCGTCACCGGTCACCATCAACCTCGACGACCTCGGCGTCATCGACACCGCAGCAACACTCGACTGGGAACACCCCCGCCGGTTCGCCGACCTCAACAACACCTACGGGCGGTGGGGCCTGGCCCTGCTCGAAACCGTCGTCCGCCTCGCCGACATCTGGTGCTCAGCCCGAGACGAAACCCTCGAAGGAACACCGTGACAACCCCGCTGCACCTTCCCGCGCTCGACGGCCGGGATCCGCTCGGCTTCCTCGCCGCGCTCGGCCTCATGCGCCTCGTCACCCACCACCTCGACACCGACGCACGGCTCAGCTTCGACGACCGCACCGCCGAAGCCGTACTCCACAGCCGCTACCACACCTGCGACGAACTCGCCGACAACCTCACCACGCTCGTGGCCACCATGCCCGCCGACGCCGCGATACCAGGACTCCCGGCCACATACCCACCAGCCAAAATCGGCACCAGCGGCTCCGACCCCGTCCGCGTCCCCAGACAGCGGTACCCGGAACTGGTCGCCGCGGTTCGCGCCGCTGGTGACGACGAGGCCGTCCACTGGCTCGCGGCCACCGCCAGCGACCTCGGCCAGGACCCTCAGGGCAGAGTGGCGCTCACCCCGTACACCGCTCCCAGCGGCCAACAGACCGTCCGGTCCTTCTTCCAGACACCGGTCTCGCTCGTCCGCAACGAACCGACGTACATCAACCAAGCACTCACCGGATGGCGCCGCGTCTCCGGCGTCACCGGCGAATACCTCGACCACCGCGTCCTGCGCAGCCGCGCCGACCACCCAACCGGCGAAGCCGCCGCCGAACTCGGCGTCCCCGGCGCCACCTGGCTCGCCACCATGGCCCTACCACTCCTCAGACTCACCGGCGACGGCACCACCATCACCGCCACCCTCTGGCGAAACGTCCCCGGCCACCGACCCACCATGATCTGGCCACTCTGGCGTCCGACGCTGGACCCGGCCGCCATCACCACCCTCATCGAACACCCAGCCATCAGCCCGACCATCATCAACGGGCAACTCACCGCGAGCACCGCCAGCTGGCCAGCACTGGGCATCTTCACCATCGCCGCAGCCCGACGACGGACCATCGAAGGCCGAAAGAACGCCGGGGTCCTCGTCCCCGTCAGCGTTCAAACACGACCCTGACGAACGGCTTCACCACTCGCCAAAGGCGCACGTCCATTGACAACTCCACAGCAGCGAAACGGTCATCACCCCGCTCGCAAAATAGTTGATCTAGGAACCAGAAGCTCGTGCCGGTTCAGCACAGGGTTCCGAACCGCCAAATACCATCAATATCGACCAAACGGACGCGCAACTACACCGACGGGAATCGGCGCAGATAAGTACTTGCTGTTCATGAAGGCCTTCACCGGCCCCTCGGGGCCGGTCACCATTGCGGCGACAAGTGGGTGTGGTGCCCGACGCCGGCCGACGCGACCCCTTCACCGGCCCCTCGGGGCCGGTCACCATTGCGGCGGCATGGGTCGACCCAACGACTTGATGATCTTTGCGATGCCTTCACCGGCCCCTCGGGGCCGGTCACCATTGCGGCACGCCGCTACTCCGCCCACTGCTCCACCCGCCGTACCAGCCTTCACCGGCCCCTCGGGGCCGGTCACCATTGCGGCATCAATCTGTGTCATGACACCCCGAACATCATCAGGCCGCCTTCACCGGCCCCTCGGGGCCGGTCACCATTGCGGCATCACCCTGACCGACGGCGCGTGGCTCACCCGCGGCGGCCTTCACCGGCCCCTCGGGGCCGGTCACCATTGCGGCACCTGCGCGCGGTTGGCGGTCTGGAGGATCGCCTCGTCGCCTTCACCGGCCCCTCGGGGCCGGTCACCATTGCGGCGGCATGGTGATCGTCATCTTGGCCTCCTCAGGCGGCTCCCTTCACCGGCCCCTCGGGGCCGGTCACCATTGCGGCAACCGGGTTGAGGCCGCCATCCAGGCGCAGGCCGCCGGTGGCCTTCACCGGCCCCTCGGGGCCGGTCACCATTGCGGCGTGACCTCTCACACAGGCACGGACAGCACCACCCAAGGCCTTCACCGGCCCCTCGGGGCCGGTCACCATTGCGGCAGCTCACCCCGGGCACCTCGGCGACCACGAACCTGGCCTTCACCGGCCCCTCGGGGCCGGTCACCATTGCGGCGTCGGCGCGCTGAACTGTGACGCGACCATCGACATCACCCTTCACCGGCCCCTCGGGGCCGGTCACCATTGCGGCCGGCGGTATCTCGCCGGTGAGCTGGCCCTGGCCGGGGACCCTTCACCGGCCCCTCGGGGCCGGTCACCATTGCGGCTACACGTTGAGCGTGGTGGAGGGTCGGTGACTGGCGTGCCCTTCACCGGCCCCTCGGGGCCGGTCACCATTGCGGCCTTCTGACCGCCGACCACATCCAGCGCGGCCTCTTCGACAGCCTTCACCGGCCCCTCGGGGCCGGTCACCATTGCGGCAGCACCGCACGCTGGTCGGGCTCGCGGAGCCGCTCCGGCCTTCACCGGCCCCTCGGGGCCGGTCACCATTGCGGCGAGCCATCGCGCACGAGCATCACGCTGACCCACGTGGCCCTTCACCGGCCCCTCGGGGCCGGTCACCATTGCGGCGCCGCTGACCCACGAGAGGAGCTGGACCCAGACCCTTCACCGGCCCCTCGGGGCCGGTCACCATTGCGGCGCCGAGCCACCCCAGGTACCGGTCATAGGCGTCGTCGGCCTTCACCGGCCCCTCGGGGCCGGTCACCATTGCGGCCCGAAGAACCGCTCGGCTTGGGCCTGCTCACCCTTTTCCCTTCACCGGCCCCTCGGGGCCGGTCACCATTGCGGCCTGACCGTCACCAGGGAAGGCGACGTGATCGACATCCTTCACCGGCCCCTCGGGGCCGGTCACCATTGCGGCACCTCGGCCTCGATCCGGGTGAACAGCGCGGCAGCGGCAGCCTTCACCGGCCCCTCGGGGCCGGTCACCATTGCGGCCTCCGCAGCAGTGACGCTGCCGCGGACTGTGCCTGCGCCTCCTTCACCGGCCCCTCGGGGCCGGTCACCATTGCGGCGGCGAGGTCTTTGCCGAGCTTCGCAATGTCGGGTGCGTCCCTTCACCGGCCCCTCGGGGCCGGTCACCATTGCGGCGACCGCGACGCCGCTCAGCGCGACGTCATCAAGCTCCGGCCTTCACCGGCCCCTCGGGGCCGGTCACCATTGCGGCAAATTCGAGGTCCCCACGGCCGCGCTGCGCGCGACCGCCACCTTCACCGGCCCCTCGGGGCCGGTCACCATTGCGGCGCCGAGGCCGACGACGACCCGGTACACACCGGGGCCACCTTCACCGGCCCCTCGGGGCCGGTCACCATTGCGGCGCCTCGGCGTACCGCAGGCTCACGGCAACCTCCTGGGCCTTCACCGGCCCCTCGGGGCCGGTCACCATTGCGGCCCGTTGGCGGCCATGTTGGCGTAGCAGGAGATGACGCTCCCTTCACCGGCCCCTCGGGGCCGGTCACCATTGCGGCCAGTGCGGACGCGAGCGCCTTGGTCCCGCCGGTCCACCCGTCACCGGCCCCTCGGGGCCGGTCACCATTGCGGCAACGGAGGGCCGCTTGAGCGGTGGACCGTCGGCGTGCTCCCTTTACCGGCCCCTCAGGGCCGGTCACCAGTGTGGCGAATGCTCACGCCATGGCCGCGAACGTGCTGAAGACCCGGTAGCCTGGCCCCTCCGTCAGTCCGGTCCGCCCGATGCCTGTCCTTCCCCGACAGGTATCGGGCGGATTGGCTTCGGCCCGATGAGGATTCGGGGTTACCGGCCCGCACCCACAACGGATCTGAGATGGTCGGGCAGCTCGCCCTCCCACTCGCGCCGCTTGCGCCGTCCGAGCCCGGTGCTGGGTGGTACCCCGGCGGCGCGGGACAGCTCAGCGCCGGTAGGGATGCGGCCCTTGGAGATCTCGGCATCCCAGAACCGGCGCATGGCTGCCACTGCGGACAGGTCGGAGTCTTCGTCGGTCTGCTCGGCGTTGTCGTCGAGCGATTCATCGTCCGGCGGCAGTCCGTCCGGAGCTACTTGCTTGTCACGGGATGTGGTTTCGTCCTCGAACCCTGCGTGATCGTCCTGCTCGGCGCGGTGCGGGGCAGTGTCGGTGGCGTCCGCATGGCGGTAGGCGCTGCCGTTGGCCGGGACGCTGTCGGCGTCGGTGTGGCCGTTCACCGGAGGCAGGTCGGTCAGGGGCACCCTGGCGGTCAACGGGTCGCTGTCGCGGACGACGGTGGCCGCTGCGTTGACCGGCCCCGGGGCGGTCTCGGCGATGCGCCAGGCGTTGAGGTGTGCCACGGCGTCGGGCGAGGTCGCGTCAACGAATCCGTAGAGGGTGGCCATGTACATCTGGACGGCTTCGCGTTCGTCGGCGGCGTCGGGGAAGTCGGCCAGGCCGATGTGCTCGGCGGCGGCCATTGCCTGGCGGATCACTGTTCGGTGGGTGCGGCGAAGCCGCCATTGCGCGGTTTTCTTCCTGCTTTGCAACAGGTGCAGGTTGAGGCGGGCTCGGCCGAGGCGGGCGCGCCGGCGGGCGCGGTCAACCTCGGTCAGGTCCCGGCCCTGGGCTTCGGCCAGCCGCAGCCACACGAAGACCCGCTCCAGGGTGAGGGTCCAGTGGATCCGGGCGGCGGTCCTGCCGAGGCGGGCGTTGCGTTCGGCCGCCAGCGCCCGTTCCCACATCCACGCGGCCACCAGCGGAGCGACCAGGCGCAGGCAGACCTCGCGGAAGCTGTCGGCGTCCAGGGCGGACAGGCTGGCGGTGATGGCGGCGAGGACCCAGACGGCGACACCGTCGATGCCGGTGGAGCCCTTCTCCGGTTCGCGGAGCAGACGGACGCGGGCCAGCAGCGCCGAGGCGAACAGGGCGACTTCGATGTAGGCGAAGAACGCGATGCGCAGCGGCGAATCACCGAGGATGTCGGTGAAGAACTTCCACATGCCCGATGCGGACACCATCGTGGCCAGCGCCGCCGCGACGACGGTCAGGATGTTCGCGACCATCAGCATGGCCCGGTGCTCGGTCATCTTCCGCAGCCGGTTGGCGAACACCAGCACCAGGCCGAGCCCGGCCAGGACGGCAACGCTGACTTGGAGCGTCTGGTTGGATTCGGCCAGGGTGCGAAGGTCATCGAGGTTCACGGCCGGCTCCTCGTGTACCGGTTCGGCGTGCCGGTCATGGCCACACCGCCTGGCTCCAAGGCCACACCGCGATGACGACAGCGGCGGCGATGAGGAACGAACCGAGGGGCAGTTGCGCTCCTGGGGTGAGGCGTCCGGTCCTGCGCATGGTGACGGCGTCGGCGCCGAGGCCGAGCAGGACTCCGGCGTAGCAGGCGGTCCAGCTTGTGCCAGCCGAGGGCGGCGGCCAGCGGCACGGCGATGGCCACGTCGCCCCAGCCGAGCTGTCCACGTGACGCGACGGCCAGGACGGCGAAGAACACGGCGAGCACGGCCGCGGCGGTGACGGCGCGCAGGGACGCGCTCGTGTCGCCGGTCGCCGCGAGCAGCGGCAGGAGACCGGCTGAGGTGAGCCGATGCGGCGGCCGCAGCACGGTCAGGTCAACGAAGGCGAGCACGATCATCCCGGCGGCCCACCATGCGAACGCGGCCACGGCCCAGCCGCCTCGGCCCGATGACGCCGGGGCGACCGCCACCAGTACGGCGGCGGTCTCGACGGCGTACGGCGGTGCCCCGAGCGGCTCGCCGCACCCGGCGCACCGTCCGGATGGCCGGACGGCGTTGGGCCACAGCGGTCTGCCGCATGGACATGTCGAACGCCGCGGCTGGTCGTCGGCGACGGCGTGCACGGCAACGGCCCATCGTAGGATCGGCACGATGGCCGGGGCGGGCAGCAAGTTCTGTCCGTGTGCGCGGGGTGTGCGGGTGTTCGTCACGTCTCGTCCAGGCTGTTGCGGAGGCGCGTTGCCAGCGCGATCGTGTCCTCTTGGGGTTCGGCGTCCAGGTCGGCCAGCGCCTTGGTGAGGGCGCGCAGCAGCGTCCGGATGCCGTCGGCGTCACCGAGGGCGTGGCGGGCGTGCATGGCGTTGACGTAGAGGGCCTCGTTGTAGCGGTCCAGGCCGATCGCCTTGTCGAGCAGGTCGGATGTGAGCGGGGGGTTGCTGTCGAGCAGGTCGTCGGCGAGCAGCAGGTGGGCTTCGGTGCCCCACCGGCGTACGGTCTCGCGGTGCGGCGCCAGCCATTCGTAGTCCTGGCCCTCCGCGAGCGGCGCGGTGTAGAGGTCGCAGGCTTCGGTGAGCAGTTCGCGGCGGCGCGGACCGGTGGCGAGCGTCGCGGTGCGCATCAGGTCGCGTAGCGTCCACACGTCGACATCCACGGTGGCCGGGTCGAGGCGGTAGCGTCCGGCGGACTTGATGACGTAAGCGTTCTTGGAGTCTGCGGTGCCGGCCCGGCCGAGTACGTGCCGCAGGTTCGAGGCGTTGGTGTGCACGCGCTGGTCGGCCTGGTGGACCCGCGCGTCGGGTTCGAGGTATTCGCCGATCTGCCGGGTGGCGGCACCGTCCGGGTGCACCGCGAGGTACACCGCCATTTCGATGGCCTTCGCTCGCAGCGGCCGGCCTTCCGCGGTGATGTTCTCGATGCGTGGCGGGCCGAGGACCCGCAGCCGTGCGCGTCCCGAAGCAGTGGCAGGGGTGATCGCCACTGGCGTGGGGATGTCGGTGGGTGCGGGCTCGGTGCGGCTGGCGTGCAGCGGAACGTCCGTGACCGGGACGGCCGGGGACGCGATGGCGGGCGGCTCGCCGGTCTGTGCCTCGCGGAGCGTGGTCAGGATCTGCGCGGCGGTGTCCGGGTCGAGGACGGGCAGGCGCGGCGGCACCGGTGTGGCCGCCTGCCCGGAGACGAGCTTGGTGTGCCCGTCCGGGGTGACCTTCACGGTGGCGCCGTGGGCCCATTCGCCGAGCAGGAGCGCGGACACGTGCAGGCCCTCGCCGAGGCCGAGGGCGACTTTGGTGCGCATACGGGCACCGGCGGGCGGGGTTTCGGTGATGAGCATGATCTGCGGCAGAGCCTCCTCGTCGGGCACCACCTGCCGCAGCTCGTCCAGGTCGGTCAGGGCGTGCTCGTCGAGGATGCGGCTGCGGTACAGCAGCCGGGACTCCACGACGGTCAGCGCGTCATCGATGCTGTCCGCCATGTGCAGGCGCGGCCACGGGCCGTGGGTGACGGTCTCCGAGCCGAGCAGCGTGGCGAGGGTGGCGGCGTCGATGACGACCTCGCCGCGTGCGTCGGGGTGGTTCGGGCCGCCGGAGGCCAGCACGGCGACGAGCATGGCGCGGGCGGCGGCGTGCGCGCCGTCGCCGACAAGACCGACGCCGCCCGGCGGGAGCAGTGGCAGTAGCGGTGCGGCGGCGGCGCGTTCGGCCAGATCAGCAGCAGCGGGCAGCTCGGGATTGCCGATGACGTGCCGGTGCAGCTCGAGGACCGCAGGCGGTACCGGTGGATCGTCCTCGTTGCCGCCGTCGGCGGGGACGAAGCGGCGCCGGCGTTGCAACCAGACCGCAGCGGTCGCTGCGCTGATCGCTGCCGCAAGTGCCCAGGTGACGAACCCGCCGCCAGGCATGCGCACGCCGTCTCCGTCGGTGGATGGCGACGCGGCGTGTTCCTTGTGCGTTCCGTTCGCAGGGCTGGTTGGGCTGTCTGTGGTGGAGGGTGTGATGACGGGATAACTCGATGTTGCCGGTGCCGGGCTCGTCGTGGGCGCTGCGGTGGTGGCCGGTGTGGCTGGTGATGATGGTGCGGCCGAGGGCGGGTCCGAGGATGCGGTGGCGCTTTCGGGATCTTGCGGTGCCGCGTCGCTCGGGGATCCGGACGGCGCGGCCTCGTTGGTAGGGAGCCGCAGCTCCCAGCCTGGGTAGATGACGTTGCAGTCCTTGAGCGTGCCGCCGACGGTCGGCCAATGCCGGTGCCAGTTCAGTTCGCAGATCTGCGGCCATCGGGCTTCGTCGCCGAGCGTTTGAGCGGCGATGCCGGACAGGGTGTCGCCACGCCGGACGGTGTAGGTGTTGGCCTGCGGATTGGCCAGGACGGGCGCCGCGACGGGTATCCATCGTGTCGATGCCGGGACCACGGTTTCGGTGGAGGCGACCGGTACGAACTGATTGGCATCCGCCGGGGCGTGCGGTTGCGCGGCGCCTGTGGCGTGCACACCCTGGGTTGTGGTGAGCAGGACGATGCTGCCGGCGAGTCGGTTGACCGCGGTGTGCACCGGCACTGGTAGCCGGATGTGACCCAGTCCGGCGATACCGCGGACGTGGTTGACGATCTCCCCGATAATGGCGCAGGCGAGCCATGCCCACAGGAGCCAGCCAACCCCCGCGGCGGCGAGCACGATGGTCGGCAGTGTCAGCGGGTTGGCGAGCGATGTGCCGTCAGCTGCGAGGCCGGCAAGCGCTGCCTGCGACATGAAAACCAGGCCAACCGGCAAACCGGCCAAGCCGGCAAGCAGCCATCCGGCGGCTGCAAGCACCCGGCTGCGCTGCGTACCGATGCGAGTCCTGCTCCTGCGTCTTCCGAGGTCCATGCCGCTTCCTCCCCGCCTGCTGGAATGGCTGCCGTCGGGGTACCCGGGCACGAACTCCGTGCGAGCACCGCCGTGCTGTCCCCCCGCATCGATGACGCTAGGACCCCGGCGGCCGAAGAGGGCCGTTCTCAGAGGTCAGGCCGAATCACACGGAGGTCACACGAGGTCAGTGCCTTGGTCAAGGTTGCCCGGCCGATCGCCACCCCGTGAGGCCGCCTCAGTGGTGGGGAATCCTTGTGGCTCACGAGCGCTCCGTAGCGGCCGTCGACCTCCTGGATGGCCGAGCCGGCCGCCTCGCACCGAGTCGCGAGGACACGGGCGCACGCCGCTACGCGGGTCCGCTGAGACATCGGTGGCCCACATTGTTGGCTACAACGGACGAACTGGGCCCCACCAGGACGGCCAACATCTGACTCACCGTGGGTAGGTCTCGCTGGGCGTCAAGTAACCGTGCGTGAGGGCCAAGACTGTTGAAGCTGCCCGGTGCGGTGCGCGGATCTGCCGATGTGCGCGCACGTGATCATGGCTGAGCAGCCGACCAGACCTTGCCCACGGACCTTCTCTCCCTCTGGTGCAGGGACCAGGCGGAGGGATGTACTGACCTTTGGCCTCCAGTTCCTGGGCCGCCCGCTGCTGAATGGGTCCTGGTCAGTCCCTCCAGGAGAAAGCGTCAGCGTGCCACGCGAAATTTGCTTAGCAATCCGCAGTCAGCGCGTGAATGCATCGCCGAGCACCGGACATCTGCGTGCACGAACTGTCCAATCAGGCGTTCCAGCAGCTCTGCGGCGTCGTCGTACCCGACTTCCGTCATCCGTCCAGCGGTGGCTTTGGTATGGATCAGAACGGCATCGGCAGGTCAAGTGACAGAGGTCACCCGTTCGATACGATGCACTACGCTTTGCAATGGAAAATTTCGAGTGTTGCGCGTCGATGTGATGGTCGCCAGCAATCGTGCAGCCAATTGCGTACATCGAGGGCTGGCGGATCGTAATCCTCCGAGACCATTGCCGGATTTGTCATTTTGGGCGAGCCGTACCTGGGGTATCGCCCGGCCTAACTTCCCCATAGGGTTCTGGCAATGCCTCCGGTCGACCAGACGACCGGAGAGAATCGCAGAACGGGAGGACGGGAACCGTGCGTATGTTGACAAGAATGGCGACCGCCATATTGGTGGGTATGGCTGTCGTTGCGACACCGGTGGCCGCGCAGGCGAATCCGACCGAGGACGTGTACCTTCCCCCGAAGCCCGCCGGGGCAATCGCCTACGGGGTGATGGTGAACGGCAAGCTGACGGCGGAGCCGCCTATGCCGCCCGCGCGTGTGCTGAGGCCGTCGAACGGGCCGGCCACCGTACTTGGATCGGGCGGTGGATGCCAGGACACGCTGAACATCGGTTCGTGCATCAACAAGGGTAACAACAGGTTGCGAGGAGACTTCTACTACAACTTTGAAAATGGGATTACGAACTGGGCCCAGTTGAATATCGTCCGGCTCAGCGACGGCGCGGTGCTCGGGTGGTACAGCACCCCGCTCAACCACCTCGGCCAAGACCCGGTCCAGGAGTGGGTCATCTCGGGCAGCGGTTCCGCACGGACGCAGGTCGACATTTATCAGGGCTGCTTGTGCCCGGGGCACCTTCAGTTCGTCGCGCAGAGCCCAACGTACAACTACCCGTAGGGCCTGCGGTCCTCTCGACGGGACGCTGGAGAGGGCTTCTCGGCTCTCTCCAGCGTCCCGGGCCGGCATGTCGGGGTTTGTATCTCCTTACACCGGCAATTCACCGATGCGATTCACGATCGTGTTTCGCAGTAGGGCAGTGGGACGAAGCGCGGTCGACTCGCCGCCCAGCTGTGTCCCGAGGAACTGACCGGTTTCCGGTTCGAAGAGCAACTCCTGTCGGACGGTGTTGTTGCCCTGTCCGACTGCGACGCCGGCCCGGCCGGCCGCGTCGGTGACGCCAGAGCGAACCGTAACCCCCGGCAGCTTGGCCACTGCGAGGAACAGCGCGGCACGTGCCTGCGGTTGGACGTAGGTCTGCTGCAACAGGTCCGCCGCTGCCGCGAACGCGCTCTGGCTGCCTGCCGCAACGGCTGGGAGGTGCTGCAGGAAGGTCAGCATGCCGTCCGGGCCGGTTGGCAGGTTCGCTCGATAGCCGGGTTCCGACTCGCACGGCCGGGTACGCGTGGCGTCGAGACGGCCATCGCCGGTCCACTCGGACGCCCGGCCGTTGCGACAGCCTGGAATCGGAAACTCGAGACGACCGCCCTCGCCAGGCTCGTCGCGCTGCACAAGCCCGTCGACATCGCCGTTGACCGAACGCCACGACCTGATCAATGTCACCCGCTCGGCATCTGGACCTAGTCCCGGACCCCAAGCCTTGATCTCAACGAACACGAACTGGTCGACCTTCGGCGACTGAGGCGATTCCAGCCGCACGAATGCAGCGGCGCGGATCAACAGTGCAAGTGCCTCAGGGTTCTCGGCGGGTGCACCAGGAACAGTCCTGACCGCGACAACGGCGATGCCGCCGGCCAGGAGAACTGCCACCGCCGCGGCGGCACCGGCGAGCAGCAAGCGTCCGCGCCACCGAGGCGGCGCGGTGCTCAACCCGCTGAACACGCGGTGTCGCGCCCGAAACGGCACGAGGCCAGCCGGCGGATCGAGCGCCTCACCCAATTTCTGCATAACCGTTCCTGTCTTCATGCCCACTCCTCAAAGACGCCAGCCAGTTCACGCGTTCCCAACATCTCCTGCATCTGGCGCCGGGCCCTGTTCAACCGTGATCGCACCGTTCCCACGGGGATCCCGAGCACCTGACCGACCTCTTCGTACGACATCTCCTGCCACGCGATCAGCGTCAACACATCCCGATCCCGCAGGTTCAGCCCGGCCAGCGCAGCTGCCAGGCGCGCGCGTGCACTTCGCGCCGTCAGGTCCTCAGCGATCCGGTCAGCCAGCCCGTCAACCCGGTCGGGTTCAACGGCGCGAGCCAGTGCCATCAGCCGGGAGGTCTCCCAGGGTCATTGCGTTGTCGGGTTGCCGCTGATCACGGCGGTGATGAGGTCGTGGGGACGGCGGTCGGCGCGTCGGGTGGCGCGGGCGATGTTG